>NZ_CP014303.1 GCF_001562275.1 Hymenobacter sp. PAMC 26628 | reverse complement strand
CGGGCATACAATTCCTGATAAGTCATTTCCAAAGCCGATTGGTGTTCAAATTATATCTTAACCCGGAAGGTCGGTATTAGGAAACCGAGCGCGCAATCTTCAGCATCGCGGCCGTCCTCGCGCCAGCTCTTGTAGTCGGCTTGCTACTGGCCGTTCACGTAGGTGCCGCGAAAGCTGGGCTGACCATTTTGGTGCCAGCCGCAGCAGATGCCCGTGGGCTTGTCGGGGCCTTCGCTGGCCAACTTGCCCTCCCACTGTTTTTTCCACGACGGATAGTAGTAGCTGCGCACGGTACCCACTGCTTTGCCCACCGCATCATGGTGCGCGATGCGAGCGTAGGCTACCTCTTCCAGTGTCTCGGTCCGCTCCCAGTCGCGGTCAAATATATGGTGTCAGCCGGGGGCAAACTCACGGCCGCCGGCTTGGGCCGCTGGGCCAGCGCAGGGATACTTATAATCAGGAGTAGAAAAGGCAGAAAGTAACGTTTAGTCATAGTAATTGGAATTGGACGGGGACGGGTGGGAATGCGGTCGGTAAATTTAATCTGAAGTTTTGCCACCTCCCTTCGCTATTGCTAAAATTTAATCCAACGTCAAATCAAAGCCTAGTTTCAGAGTTTAGAAACCATAAATCTTACTTATCGGCCCTAAAGTGTCACTGTGTTTGACCAACGTGTTTCTAATTTATAAGGACTGATAACCTTCTCTTATCAGTCCTTAACTAGTACCTTTGAAAACGCTCTCATTTGGTCGGTCTACTCCGTATTATCCTATGTTCAGACTGGCCGCCTAAATTGGCTCTTGGAAAGGAAGCAGGAGGAATAAGACTCATCCTTTATTATGGGCCCCGAGCCCGTCCTATATGACCGTCCCCTTCTGCTTCTAGGGCCACTTTGAACAGTTCCATTAGGCCGACGAGCCTGCATCAGGATAGCGAAAGATTCCCTAGAACGCCTTCCCATTTCTCACTCCTTACTAATAGGCACGCATGGAAACTCCTTTTTCCCCGGCCGTGGTCGGAATTGATGTGAGCAAAGCCACCCTGGCGGTGTGCTACCCGGCCGACGGCCAGCCCCACCACCTAGAGGTGAGCAACAGCCCAGCAGGCTTTGCCCAACTCGTGCGGACTTGCCCGGCGGAGAGCCTTTATGTAATGGAGGCCACGGGCACCTACTACCTGGCCCTGGCCTACCACCTGCACGCACACGGGGCAAAAGTGGCCGTCCTGAACCCGCTTATCATCAAGCGGTTCATCCAGATGCACTTGAGCAAAGGCAAAAGCGACCGCAAAGATGCCCAGTGGTTGATGCGGTATGGCCAGCAACGGGCCACGCCCAGCTGGCAGCCCGACGAAGCCGTGTTGGTGGAATGCCGCCAGTTGGAGCAGGTAAGCGAGCAACTACTCAAGCAGAAAACGATGGTCACCAATTCGTTGGAAGCACTGGCGCAGCAGCCCGTTATTAGCCCGGTCGCGCAACAGCGTCTGCTCCAGACCAAGCAACTGCTGGAAGAACAAGTAAAAGCTGTGGAGGAAGAACTGCTGGCCTTGCTCGAACAGCGGTATGCGCAAGAAATGCCGTTGCTGCGTTCCATTCCGGGCATTGGCCGCAAAACAGCCGGCATGCTGCTGCTTTTTGCCGGCGGCTTCACGCCCTACGCCAACTACCGGCAGTTAATTGCCAAAGCCGGACTCTCGCCGCGCGAGCATACCTCGGGCACCAGCATCCGGGGCAAGGTGCGCATCACCAAGATGGGCGGCGGCCTGATTCGCAGCAAGCTCTACCTGTGCAGCTTTTCGGCCAAACGCGCCAACGCGGCGTGCAAAGCCCTCTACGACCGACTCGTGGCCAAAGGCAAACATGGCAAAGTGGCGTTGATTGCGGTCTGTAATAAACTGCTCAAACAGGCCTTTGCCATCGTCAAGTCGGGCGTGCCGTACCAAGCCGATTTTACCTCATTGGCTACCTAAAATTAATTTTTCCAAACACAGTTCATATAGGCTACATGGAAAAATCGTCTGCCCTCGTCACCCCACTGCCAGCCACACCTCAACTACCGGCTCACTTGGTTGCTCCTACCAGTCGCTATATCGAGTCGGGTTTGCGTGGGGCAGCTAACACCGTTCGCGCCTATGCTGGCGACTGGGCTCGCTTTTCTGCTTGGTGCCAAACTCATCAAATGGAACCACTGCCTGCCTCAGTTGAAGCGCTGGCTGGGTTTCTTACCGAACTAGCTGAAGCTGGTAAAAAGGTTGCCACCATTCAGCGCCACACGGCCGCCATCGCCAAGGCCCACGAGTTGGCCGGCCTGGACTCGCCCACGGCCGACAAGAAAATTAAGGTGCTTCTTAAAGGCATTGCCCGCGAAAAGAAAACCCGCATCAAGCAGGCCGCGGCCTTTACCCTGGCCACCTTCAAGCGCACGATTAAAAGCATCGACGTCTCGACGCCCACCGGCCTGCGCAACCGGGCCCTGCTGCTGCTGGGCTTCACGGGCGCTTTTCGGCGCTCGGAACTGGAAGCGCTTAATATCGAGCACCTGGCTTTTGACGAGGACGGACTCGTCGTGTCGCTCGACCAGAGCAAGACCAACCAACTGGGCCAGGCCGAGGAAAAAGCTATCTTCTATTCTCCCGACTCGGCCCTGTGCCCTATTCGCTCGCTGCAGGCCTGGCTGCGGGTGCTCGACCGGACCGAAGGCTGCGTGTTTGTCTCGCTGCGCAAGAACCAGCAACTCACCACGCGGCGCATGACGACCAAGTATATCAACCTGATTACCCAGCAGTATTTAGGCACGGGTTACACGGCCCACTCCTTGCGCGCTTCCTTTGTCACCGTGTCCAAGCTCAACGGGGCCGACGACAGCAAGGTCATGAACCAGACCAAGCACAAGACCAGTGCGATGATTCGCCGCTATACTCGCCTCGACAACGTGCGCCAGCACAACTCAGCAAAGGAGTTAGGGCTGTAAAAACACGCGAAGCATTACTCATCTTATTATTACCCGATGTAATGGCGCCGACCATCTATAGCCTGCCCAGGTTGAGTACAATGACCACCGTCGATGCGGGGTTACCTTGCTTGCAGGCCTAGTCAAATTCAGCCCGCTCCGTACCAGATGAAAGCTACTTTAGCCCGAGTTGTTGAATACACCGAAATCTTTGACGATAGCCCCCGCCCAGTTGCAGAGTATCTGCGCGGCCTCAGCCGAGAAATGCGGCTAACCACGGCCGTCTATCTGCTTGGTTTCAGAGGTTTTAAGCCCTACCAAGAAATCTTGCCAAAACTTTTTGGGGCACACAACCAAGCGTATGCCAACGGCATCGTGAGTCGGCTACGAGCTATAGAACATACTGACGGCGCAATGGTCGCGTTGGTCGGTGATGTAGCCAAGCTGCGATTCTTCGAGTTGATATTCCAGCTTCCGGATGAAGCGCAAACGCAATCGGAAGTCGAGATGGAGCGCAGCATATTCAAGGCCCTCATGGTCTTAAATGCTGAATTGGAGGAGCAGTATAAGATTGCCTCGGCGGCGGCTCCCGCCCTACCAGGTGTTGAGGAAATGGTGGGGCTGCTGCTGCTACACAGCCACACGTCCTACGATGTGAGTCAAGACCAGCCTGAGCAATTAATTATTGCGCAGATGTATAAGTGCGCTCGTCTATTAGAGTTCTTGGCTACCGACTTAGCTTATCAGCCACTACTTCAGGCTTTCTTGTCCTACTTCGCTTGTAGTACTTGGCAAGAATATGCTTTTCGCTTATTCAAGCTGGTTCGGGCGGTTGTCGAGATGCTGGCAAAGCCCGGCTACATGACACTCGTAATATACCCAGGAGAGGACTACGACCGAGAATGTGCTTTTCTGGACCGCTTCACGCTAGCAGAGGGAACCACGCTTATTCAGCAGGACTTTCTATCCACGCGGGAGTTCCCGCTGTATAATTCTGCGCCGGGGCATTATGTGATTGTATACCCGCGCTTTGTGCTGGAGCTATTGCATAAGGGGCTCTACTTCCGGCTGAAAAACCTGAACGAGCGCCCAGCGCCCGCCCCGGCATTGCTAGGCAAAAAGGAGTGGGGTTCAGTCTATAAAAAGCTCTTTTCGGAGGAACTGCTTTTGATACCAGCCCTAGATGCTGCTTTAGGAAAAAGGGGCCTTGCCCTGAGTGGCAAAACCATTGAGGACAGTGGGGTGCTTCGGAAGCTAGGTAACGGCGAGCCAGATTATTATTTCCGGGCCCATAAACGCGTCCTGCTCATCGAATCCAAAGATGTCAATCTGCGCAAGGAAGTAAAGACCGGCGAAAATTATGCGGAATTTATTGAGGCCATGCGCAGTAAGTTTTACCGGCCTACCGATGCTCCCAAAACCGATAAGCTGAGCGGCACCGGTATTTTACAGCTAATAGGAAATATCAAGCGGCTGCTTAATTATAGACTGCCCTTCGATACGAAGTATACGGCAAAAAATCTGGTGTTCTATCCGATTATTGTGGTGCATGACCGCTCCTTTAATTTACCCGGCCTCAATGCGCTGGTAGATTCCTGGTTCCAGAGTGAGGTGGCCTATCAGCGGCAGCACGGCATGGTAGGCGGCAGTATAAAGCCACTGGTTATCATTGATATTGACACTATGCTGGCCTATCAAGACCGGTTTGCCAACGGTAACAATCGGTTGGTACTGTGGGATGCGATTGATGCCTACTATCAGTACACCCGGGCGGACCTCTTTGCCCAACGGCCGCGACGACAGTACACACCCGCTGAGTTTAAAGAACGTGCTATCACGGAAGCCTACCGCCACGCCCTTTCGTTTTCCGATTTTCTGGATATTTACGCGGGCCGAATGGGTATGGCTCCCTTTTCGGAGACGCAAAAGGCTTACGTCGAACAGCTGCTTTCCTCTAAAGAATATGCTAACTCTCCGGCTTAGCTGCGAAGAGCCAGCACACAGATAGGTGACGACGCTAATCTTTTTTCAAACCTGCCAGTCAATAAATATCGTTATTTATCAACTGAATAACCCCAAAATTTCTTAACCAGCTTTTCTACGCGCAGGGCTACCCAGCTGCGGACATCCGCAAAGAAGCTGGCGCCCAGGCCCAGCGTGGTGAGCGCCCCCAGCGCCCCCTTTACCCACTTGTTTTCGGCGTAGAAGACGGCTCCGGTACACATAGTGACGATAATTACAATGAAAAGACTGTAAGTAAGTATCTTACTTATCGTAGCCGTCCGCTTGAGAAACTGGCCAGCAAATTTTTCCGCCACAAAGCGCTGTTCAATATCAGTCAACCCTTTGGCCTCAAAAGCAGCCCGGATAGCGCGCAGCGAGACAATATTTAAGAACTCGGATTCGAAGTAGGGAAAGGCGTGCCGCCACAAATAAGCGAACATTTTGTGCAGGCGCTCGGCGTCAAATTGCTCTTGCTGCGTGACCAACTGGCAGGCAATGGACACTTGGTGGTAGTCTTCCTTGGCATTGTAATTACCGGCCAGTAGGTTATCAAACGACTTATTGATAAGCCGTTGGGTGGGGTCAGTATTCGGACGGTTGTGCAGAACCTGGCGCACCCATTGGCTGTCCAATTGAAATTTCTGAACGACGCACACCAGCGCAAAAACTAGGTAATCGTTGTGTATCCACTCCGAATCGGCCCGCACCTGCCGGGTCGCCAGCTTTTGGTAGAGGGTTGTGGCGGCCGTGCGGTCGGCACGCCGCACGTAGAATAACAGGTTGGAGACGACGCTGTCCGTATCCGAAGGATTCAGGGCCGGGGGCGCGATGCCCGGCTTCTCGTCCAGAAAGTCGAGAAAGAAACAGGTGAACGGATTGGCGCGTAGGGGCAGCCAATAAGTGGATAGCGCTTCTACAGAAACCATTTCTTTTCCCGGAGTTGGGCGCTGGCAGTCGTGGAGTTCCAGCCGGGCACCGCGCGCAAGTCCTTAAGCTGGCGCGTAAGCAGGTTGGCGTAGAGCAGCGTAGCCGGCGTTTCGCTTGGCCCGAACGTGCGAAATGACAAGCGGCTGAACTTGAATACCTGCTGCACGATGTACTGAAGGTCCAGGAAAGTTGATTGGTCGTGAATGCGGACTAGGATGGGCGTGGGCGAGCCGTGCCGGGCGGTGCGCACTTCGCGGGTGCCGAGCAGGTTCACTAGGCACTGCCGGGGCCCTAGGGGCAGGGTGTAGCCCCGGCTGGGCACGTGGGCGCCCTTACCGTTAGTCCCCGACTGCTGCTCATCGTAAAGAATGTAGGGGTGCCGCTCGACCAGCGTTACGAACGCAAAGCGAATGTCGTACTGCGGGTATTCGGCCACGAGGCGCGAAACGACGTCCACCTCCAGGTTTTTGATGGGCTTGAAGATGTGGAATATCAACCGGATGCGGTCCTGCGCATTCCAGCTGTACTCGTTGGAGAGCCGGTCTAACGCATCCTTGAGGTTGCGCAGCAGTTCATCGAAATACTCCTCATAAGGCACGTTGCGGGTGCGACTGTTCGTCAAGTACTTGCCATCGGCTGCGAAGAAGGTGCTGATACCCACATAGCGGGTTTGAGCGGCGCCCGCGTAGTGGTTGCGCCTTAGAATAGCGCTGCCGATACCAATCACCAGCTCGCGGTCCACGCTCTGGTCGACCGGAATGGTCCAGGGCGTGCCCCCCAGCTTGGCGTAGAGTTGAAGCGCGATGCCGTCAATCGTGTACGTGGGGGCCCTGACGGTTTCTGGCTTGATGAACTGCACCGCCGTGCCTTGCATATACAAATGAGCCTTGGCCCGGAAGTACGGGTTGTCCTCGTTGGGTAGGCGGCGAAAGCTGTCGGCCGTTTCCAGAATGGCTAGGTCAAACGGCGTGTCTTCCTTACGGACGCCCCGGTCGATGGCAGCCAGGTATTCAGCTACCGAGTAGTCGGTTAGTTCCTCAATGTGGAACGACATCGAGGTCAGGCGATACTTACTGACCATGCCACTAGCAAACCAGCCGTGGCCAGGAATGCCATCGCGCAGGTCAGCCAGAAACTTGGTGAAATCGCCAGCGTGCTGCCGGTGAAACACCACGAGCACCCGCGGCGTGTTGGTCGAAAAACCCGTGGACCGGCTGTAGGGCCCGTATATGTTTAAGCCTTGCGAAGGCTGCGTGTGCACCCGCGTCTTGCTGAGGTCAAATATTAAGCTGGGCTCACTCAGGGCAAATCCGCTAGGCGTGGTTACAGAATTGTCCAAACTGATGCGGAATCCAAAGGAATCGTAGTTGCGGTATTCTAGTGCCCCTAACCAGCGCCCAATGGCCTCGATTTCGCTCATCACCGTGAAGAGCTTTAACTTCTGAGCTTCTAGGTCTTTAATGCTTCGCATGATGCTCTCGGCCCGTAACTCGCCGATACTCCAGGCGAGAAATGCCGTGATATTATCGCGGGAGTTGTGCAGATGCAATTCAGCCAAGGGATAGCTCACGGGGCCAGTACTGGTATCGACCGTAGCGGTGCCATCAGCCACTTGCCGCACTGGCCCCAGCAGGGAAATCTCGGGGGCCACCACCCCATCGGCATAGTCAGGGGCCTGCGTACCGGTTACTTCTCGACTCACCAAATCAAATCCAGACTCGACCAAGTCCTGGCAGGTACGGTCTAGGTTCCAGCGATATCGGTGATTGATGAGTGCCCCGAATATTACTTGGCCGTTCGCATCGGCGTGGTTCCGAAACTGCACCTCTGTGATGCGCTTGAACGTAAGGATACCTTGCAGGGGCTGGGGCACCTGCTGCCAAGCTAAATCTAGTTCAGCACGACGAGCTGCGAACCGAAATGGATAGAATTCGGGCCGCAAGTTGGGCTGCGCGTTTTTGACGGCCCGAAAAAAGACGTGCTTAATTAATGAGCTCACCACTTCCGGCTCATCTCGAATAGCTAATCGAACTGTGGAGCCCAGCGTAGCTGCATCGGGCGTACCGGGCGAGATATAAATGAAATCGCCCCGCCGGAAGAAGGAATGCGTGGCGTTATATTGTTGTCGAAGCTGTGGCAGCCGCCCATCTTGATAAGCAACCCGCTGCACATCAAACTCTTCAAAGTCAAAACCAATCGGGTAAAAGTTGGATTTCATAACAGCAAGGAATCCTAGCGAATAGTAGGTTGGGTTAATGAATGTGGGGCTAAGCGGCGTACTTATTCTCCTCTTCCACGAAGCGCACCAGCGCCATCAGGGCCAGCGTATCGAGTAAGGGCTGCACCTTTTTAGCGCTGCTACCCCGGAAGCGGGCCGCCACTTGGGCGCTGCTCAGCGGTTGCGCAGCCTGCTGTACGAGGCCGCGCACGGCCTGCATCTGTTGGGCCAGGCCAGCGGGCCAGGGCTGCGGGCCGGTTTCGGCGGCCACGGTGGGCGTGGCAGCGGCGGCCGGTAGCGTGAGGGTAGCCTGCTGCTCGTCGGGGGCCTGGTAGGCGGGGCGCAAGTAGCGGATGGTGCCGGCGGCTTCTTCCTGCTGGCGGGCGTGGTTGAGTTGCACCAGGTGAGTGAGAATGTCGGTCTCGGGCAGGTCGGCGGGCCAGCCATAGGCTTCGGCCACGGCCGCGTCGAGCTGCTGGTGCAGGCTGAGCACCACGGCAGCCAAGCCGTGCTCATGGGTGATTTGCTCCTTGGCCGTGAGGGGTTGGCCAGCGCGCAGCTTCTCTACCACGTTGTAGAGGTCAGTGAGCGTGAGGCTGGGGTGCCGGGCCTGCTGGCGCTTGCGATGCGCGTCGAGGGTTTCGGCCAGTTCGCGGATGCGGGCTTGCTGGGCCTCGGTGGCGGCGGGAAATGGAAAGGGGTCGAAGCAGCGGGTCTTATTGTAGCGTGGACGGTCTTCCAGTGTGCCGCCAGCAGCTAATGCCCAAACGACATGAGCACGGCTTGACAATACGCCTAGATAAAAGGCATCATCCAGCGCTATGGCTACCAGCATATTATCTGGCAAAATGCTCGCGTCAAGAAATTGGAAGAACCTGTGCTTTGCTGTTTCAACAGTAGCAACGTAGCGGGGCAAAGCAGCTAACATCTTGCGTAGCTTGGGGTTAGTTTCGCCAAATAGCCACCAATTATCCCGGCGTGATGGGCGATTA
The DNA here is from genome assembly GCF_001562275.1 of Hymenobacter sp. PAMC 26628. Classification (NCBI taxonomy): domain Bacteria; kingdom Pseudomonadati; phylum Bacteroidota; class Cytophagia; order Cytophagales; family Hymenobacteraceae; genus Hymenobacter; species Hymenobacter sp. PAMC 26628. The sequence continues at coordinate 80,507 of NZ_CP014303.1, read as the reverse complement.
TTCAAGTCGCGCTCTGGCTTAACCTTTTCCCATAAATGCTGATAAACCGCTGGGTATTGGCTCAACACTTGTGCATCAGTCAGTCCAAACATATCGACCACCAATACGCCCCGTGGTTTGTCGGTTAAGTCGCGGCCATGGCGATAATGAACAATGTGCTTTTCTAGTCCCTGCACCGAGCCTAAACCTATTCTGGTTGCTTGCGCAGGTGTTACTATAAACCCAGCCCCAAATAGGCTGACTCCACGATTAGCTAGGCCATCGTTGGCCTGCAAAGTCGTTACGCTGTCTAGGTCGGCTCCGATTGTCAAATCAGGCTGGATACGACCTTCTTCACTCCCAAATGTTACTTCGGCTGCATCGTCGCCGTCTACTGCTTTCTCTGTTAGCACCTGCAACAATTGACCTGTAGTAGATGCCCGGACAGAGCTTTGCGCTACGGTGAAAGCTACGCGCACGGCAGCCCCATCGGCGCTATCTACCCACGGGTGGTCAGGAATAGCGAAAGTGAGCGCTAATGCCGGTTGCTCACCGTCCAAAAAGGGCTGCATCACACGCCGGTTGAAGGTTTGGCGTAGACTGTTAGTAGTGATGAAGCCAAACCGCTCGGTCCGGCCGGCCTGCACTTCGGCAGCAGCCCGCTGCCACCAGAACATCACTAGGTCGGCCGACTCGGTGACCTTTCCAGCGTAGGTTTTCCGCAGGGCCAATGTATACGCATCACCTAACGCGTCGCGCATTCGGCTCGCTCCCACAAAAGGCGGGTTGCCCACAATGAAATCAGCTTCTGGCCACACGGCCGGGCGGGCGTTGGCGAAGTCCGGCCCGTCATAGCTCAGCACGGCATCCTGCTGCTGAATATTCTGGTAGTCATCCAGCAGCGGCTCGCGCAGCTGGGTGAGGCCGTAGGTGCGCAGGTGCCACTGCAAGTAGCCGATGCGCAGCACCACGTCGGCGATGGCGGCGGCGCGTGGGTTCAGCTCCAGGCCCAGCAGCTGGCGTGGGCCCACGGTGGTGCCGTCGCCCAGTTCCAGCCGGCCCGACTGCCCGAGTTGGCCTAGGGCCGTCAGCACTTCGCCTTCGAGGCGCTTAAGGTGCTCCAGCGTCACGTAGAGGAAGTTGCCTGAGCCGCAGGCCGGGTCCAGAATTCGCACCGACGTGAGCCGGTGCAGGAAACGCAGCAGCTCGGCGCGGGCTTCGTCCACGGCTTTTTTGCCCTTGCCCTCTTCGAGGAGCTGGGTGCTGGCGGCCTGGGCGGCGGCCCACTCTTGGCGCAGCGGCTCAATCACGGCGGGTAGCACCAAGCGCTCCACGTAGCGGCGTGGGGTATAGTGCGCGCCCAAGCTGTGGCGCTCGGCCGGGTCGAGGGCACGTTCGAGCAGGGTGCCGAAAATAGCGGGCTCTACCAGCGTCCAGTCGGCCGCGGCGGCCTGCTGGAGTAGGGCCACCTGGTCAGTGTTCAGCGGCAGGGCGGTGGCGTCGTGAAAGAGCTTGCCGTTGAAGTGGCGCACTTTGGTGCGCAGCGCTGGCGAGAAGCCGCCCTTGTCCATGGTAGCCCACAGGTTGGCCAGGGCTTCGGGCAGGTAGGCGCGGGCCTCGGCCGTATCAGCATACTCGGCCAGCAGCTTGGAAAAGGACTTCTTGGGTATTAGCTCTACATCTTCGGCAAACATGGTGAAGAGGCAGCGCATCAGGAACTGCGCCACCACGTCGGGGGCATGGCCCGCCTTTTCGAGCTGGCTGCTGAGGCCGGCCAGGTGCCCCGCCAGCCGGCGCGTGACCTGGGCCGCCAGCCGGGACGGGTCGAGCTGCTGCGGGTCGGTGAAGAGCAGCTTGAGCCGCGCCCGCACCTCAGGGTCAGCCAGGGCCGGCAGCAGCACCCGGAACTTACCCGAGTCTGGGAACGGCACGTAACTGTCGCCCACGCCGGCAAAGTTGCTGTACAGGTCAATCGAAAAGCCCACGTCGACTACTACCACGAACGGTGGCCGCGGCTCGCTGGCGGGCAGGGCGCGCACGTAGCGCAGGGCCTGCTCGCGGGCGGCTTCCACCATCTGGCCCCATTTGGCGGTGCCGCGCACGGCGTGGCCTTTGCGACGCTTACCTTCGGCCTGGCCCAGTTCGGCCTTGGTGGCTTTGGCCTGTTGGTCGGGCGTGTCGGTACCCTGCTTGGTTTCGAGCACGAAGCAGCCGCGCTTGTAGAGGTCGATGCGGCCGGTGCTGCGCTTGCCGGCCCCGTCGTCGAACGTCACACCGCGCTCAAACACGTAGGCATCCTGGGTGGGGTCGTCGGTGGTGGGGTCGGGCCGAGGCACGTCCAGCAGGTCGCAGAGGTCTTGCAGGAAAAGGCCGTAGTTGGCGTGCTCGGCCCCGCCAGAGCGCAGCCAGCGGGTTTCAAAATTAGAATAGGTCACGGAAATAGCTCGGGCCAATTTATCGGCATGAAAATATCGCCCCGAACTTACTGCATTTTGGCAGGAATAGCTCTGCAGAAAGCCCCTTTTGATTTAGCAATTCCAAGTACCTTAGCACATAATAGCGCTCATTATTTGCATGGCGGTAGCACAGCTAGGTTTGCTTCGGCTGCTGGCATCCCAGCACGCTCTCAGCACTAGTGCATCAACCAACTATTATTTCGCTTATTTACAATGGAAGACTACTCTTCTTCAATGCCTTACGAAATATTCATTCGCCGGGCTCACGGATGCGAACGCAATCAAAAAGGAGCCTCGCTGGATTATTTTCGCAATCTGCAGAATACCGAGTCTGGCCAGCTAAAGCTCAAAGGGTTAGGTTCAGCCGAAAAGCAGCTTGGAGCGGTAAAAAGTTACTTAACAAAAGCAATAGCAGCGTTCATAAAACCTCGGCGAGGTCGCAAACTCACTGCAATAGAAGTGCAGCAGCTTGGAGACTTACTGATTGCGATGGAACGAAGCAGTGGGGCTGCTGAACTGATTCCCCTTATCCGGCAAGGCTTGGATATTACACAGCCCTACAAGGAGTCATGACATTTATGGCTGGCAAGTTCTATTGAAATCTCGCTAGCGTATATGACAAGACTCGCGCTGACAACTTCTTGCGTCTTTCCAAAAACTGAGCGGCTTTTCTACGGTAACTATCATCATGTAGAAACAGCAAGCTATTAACTAAATTTTTATGGATTCCTCTAGCTATAAATACCGAAAGGTATCCATTGGAGAGCAGTGGTTTATTGAGATAAGCGGCTTAAATCCAGCTGACCAAATTGAATTAGAGGAGACTCTTTCCGTACTCGAAGCCATTCATGAATGGCCAGTAACCAAGCAGGTTATTATAGGCGCTGACGAAAGCGGACGTGGCTCACAAAATACCACCGTACTCAATATCTATAAGTGGTACGTCGAAGAAGTGCGAGTTGGTCCTCACCGCTCAGATGTGGCCGTTACCCCATGGGTGCAAGCCGTGTTGAGCCGGGAGCAAATCTTGAGAGGCACTATCCGACAAGCACTTCAGCAAGAAAACCTGGACTACTCTAAAATTATCAATTTATCGAGCGAGCTAGCTAGCTTGGACGAAACCAACCTGCGCTTTAGCGTGGATGCAGGAATCATCAACCGCTTGGGCAAAGAGCTGGTAGGCCGGGCAGAAACTGCCCTATCGGAACTGGTGAAGAATGGTTATGATTCGGACGCCACACTGGTAACGCTAATTTTTGCCGATAACAGCAAAATTGGTGGTACCCTAACGGTAGTAGATAATGGGAATGGAATGACGCAGCCAGAGCTCGTCAATGGATTTATGCGGCTGTCTTCAACGGACAAAATTCATCACCCAAAATCTCCTCTTTTCAAGCGCACCCGCGCTGGCCGTAAAGGAATTGGGCGTTTTGCCACACAACGTCTGGGATTAAAGTTGACCATCATTACGCAGACAGCTACTGCTACTGAGGCTATCAAAGTAACTATTGATTGGAGTCGATTCATTACCGATTCCAACCTGTTGACCATCGAGTCCAAGATTGAAACGGTAGCAGCCCGTTCGGAAGGTAAAGGCACCACCTTACTTATCGAGGGGTTGCGGGAAGCTTGGTCGGAAGCATCTATTAAAAGAGCTTACCGCTACTTGTCCGAATTATTGCAGCCGTTTCCGCTTTCAGCACAACTATCGCAAAGCGAAAATGACCCGGGCTTTAAAGTTGATGTCTATCAGCAGGATGCGGCCGGTAAGCCTCGTGTCATCATCAACGAAGAGCGGGCATTTTATGACCATGCTGTCGCCGTAATCGAAGGGTATGTAGATGAGAAAGGTGTTGGTTTTTGGGCTGTGGAGAGCAAAAAGCTAGGCATTGCACAAGATGTGCAGCCGTTGGGCAAGTCAGATGGCGTTCAGTCAAAACCATACGACCACCTGCGCAACGTCCACCTGAAAGCTTACTACTTCATTTTCGAAGCAGGCCTTTTTCCACCCAGTACTATGACGACAGTTCGTGAAACGCTGCGGGAGCAAGGAGGCATCCGGGTTTATCGAAATGGTTTCAGAGTATTGCCTTACGGTGAGCAAGATGACGACTGGACTGGCCTAGATGCCAGTGTACGTCGGAACATAATTCTTGTCCCTCACGGCAATAACAGCTTCCTGGGATTTGCGGAGCTTGTCGATGTTGAGGGTAACCAATTCGATGAAACATCTGGTCGCGAGAGACTAGTCGAAAACCCTGCTTTTGCTGAACTTTCCGATTTTACTAAAAGGGCATTGACTGGAGGTGTGCTTCGAATTGCTGCTGAACGTGGGCGCAAGGGAGTTGCGAGTGAGAAAAGAAAAACATCACAGAAACCTACTGATACAATAAAGAATGCTGCGCAAGATGCTCTTAGTAAGATTGAAAGCCTAAATACTACCCCCCCACTTGCAGGCCAGCCAGAAGTTATCCCAGCATCGGAAGCTGACAAGCCACCATTGGGAGACATTAATTCCCCCATCTCTGCCATAGCTCAGTTCGCGGAAACTTTTAAAACGATTTTAGGAGCTACGGCCCAGCAAGAACAACAAAACATTCGGTTAATTGAGGAAATCAATCAATTGCGTGTACTTGCAGGTCTGGGTCTGGTAATTGGTCAGTTTGTTCACGAAATCAAGACATATGTAACGTCCTTTAACTTAGATATTCAGGAACTATCTAAATTACTTGGCGGGAACGATGAGGCAACCCAAGTGCTAGCGACGATTAAGCATAACGTTCAAGCTTTTTCAACTTACCGCTCTTATTTCGAGCGTGTTATTTCTGACAACGTCTCTCGCGAGCTACAACCGCTTGAATTAAGGGAAGTAGTCCGGCCCTTCGTCAAAACAATTACCCCAGACGCTGAGAAATCGGGGATTACCATTCTTCCCATGATTTTTGAAGGTTACGATTTATTCACCGTCCCGATGCACCGGTCAGAATGGGCTTCCATTCTGTTCAATTTCTATTCAAACGCCAAAAAAGCTATCCATCATGCCGGTAGCGTAGGGCAAATCCTCATCAAGTGCGGGAAGGCTGGCGGGGTTGTCTACCTTGAGTTCTCGGATAATGGGGTAGGCATTCCCACTGAAAATGAAGAAAAGGTTTTTGATGCTTTTTTCACTACTTCGCAGCCTCCCTCTCGACAAGCTACCTTTCGCGAGGAGCTCACTGGTATGGGTCTAGGTCTGAAAATCGTTCGCGACATAGTCGAGAGTTACCAAGGAAGTATCTTCGTGGCTTTACCCGAACAGGGGTTTAGTACCACACTGCGCATTCAGATACCTTCAAATCGCACTAAGTAAAATGGCCGTCAAGTACTTGTATCTGGATGATGATTCCCAGCAAAAGGTAGGGCAGATTGCCAGAAGCCTTACCATCGCTGGCAAAATAGAAGTAGAGTACCGTCCGGTGTCGCTATTCACCTCCCAGGTAGAGCAATTACTTGCCCCAGAGAAGGCATTTGATGGCTTGCTGCTGGATTTGCGGCTCGACCAAGAGCCGCGCGAAAATGGCCAAAAGGCGGAATACACTGCTACCACCCTAGCGCAGTTTCTGCGAACGAAGGTATATGACCAGGAGGCCGGTATCAAAGACTTCCCTATCGTCTTATGCTCGCAACAGTCAAAAATCAAGATGTATGAGGCTGACCTTAGCAGCCACGATTTATTCGACTACAAATTTCCCAAGGAAGATGTAGAAGAGCGGGCAGAAGAGATTTCCGGCAAAATGGTTGCCTTAGTTGAGGGCTATCGTTCCATTGCTGATGCGCAAGGCGACTGGAGTGCTATTCTGGCTTACGATATGGCACAACTGGATTTGCGTATGTTCAGCCGATTCACAACCCGCACCACTCCGATAGCTACCCATGAGTACGCTCGTCATATTCTGAAAGAGTTGCTGAGCCCAACTAGTGAACTCATAAGGGAGCCGATTCTAGCGGCTCGCCTAGGCTTAACTACCGATGAGGGCAGTTGGCCACGATTACGGGATGAGGTGTTTGGCGCAGCTCGCTACCAGGGCGCATTCGGGCAAAGCTGGGCACGGTGGTGGCAACCTGAGGTTAACCGCATTTTTGAGTCGATGTGTGGTACTCCTCTACCTTCTCTCGATGCGGCGGAACGAGTGGCAGCTATTGTTGAGCACACTGGCATAAGCGGATTGGTAGCGGCCGAACCAATAGCGCTTAACCATAGCACGTGGTATTGGACAATATGTGAAGCATACCAAGTCCCCCTCGACCCCGCTGAAGGATTTAGGCTGGCGGGCAGCGAGCCCACAATCTGGCAGGAATATGACTACATCTCCCTAAAAGCGCTATTAGAGCAGTTGCATACCACTGAATTGCACCGGCAGTTGCACCCAGACGAAGTTCTTCGCTTCGAGTCGATTCGGGAAAATTACGCCTAGCATTCGCGGAAGCATGATACGTATAGACCCAAAGGCTATGGCCTTCCGTAGGGAGCGGGCTACCGACCTAGAGCAGCTAGCTAAGTTCATAGATAGGCGCAACGTCAATATTAGTCAAAATCCATCATTCAAGGATGCGATTCGGTTTTTGAAAGATGACACTCATGTATTTCTCGATGAGAAGGGGAAACCTGATGCATCACTTTGGGGATATAATATTGATAGGCTGTCTGTTGCTATTCCCGTTATCCCGCGCCATACCACACCAGCCGTGCAGCAATTATCATTGCGCATCAGTATCAAGTTCACCGCTGATTGGCAAGGCTGGCAAAAAATGCAAGACCCTTCTCGCCAATTGAATCTCAACGTACTTCTACTGGGCAAGAACAAGGATGCAAGTAATTGCCTGTCATCTTATCATTTAGATAAGCACATAGACTTACCACCACCAGACCCTAAGGCTAAACCTGACCCCAGGGTAAAACCCGACCCTAAAGCAAAACCGGTCGTTGTACCGAAAGCTAATCTAGTCCCGGCAGAAGCACATCCGCTTTACCATGTGCAGTTTGGTAGTGCTAAAATTGGCAAAGAAAAAGAGGCTCTCGGCTTAGATTTAGTGAATAGCGGCAACCTGTTTATGGACACGCCCCGGCTCATGCACCATCCACTTGACTTAGTGTTAGGTATTGACTTTTTACTATCAAATTATCTTCCAGTAGCCTGGGATGCCCTTCAGCGAGATGGCCACTACGCTAACTTATGTCGAAAGTATCAAGCAGCCTTTTGGAAACCATACATTCATGCAATTGCCAAGCATTGGGACTTGCACCGCGATAAGGATTGCTGGAATGCGAAGAATCTTATCTGGCCAAACTTACTCTAAATGATTAAAGAGTTTTTCAAGGCCCTCAATAAGGTATTGCCCTCCGACCCCCAGAGAGCAAATAAAATACTAGTAACTACTTTTTTAGACTTAAATAGATTACAACCAAAAAACAGTGCTCTTATTAGTGGGCTAATTATTCCTGAGTTTGGTAACGAATGGGAAACATATACACTATTTAAGGAATACTTTCTCTCTTACCAAGCTACATTTTCCTTCGAAGACCTTATAGAAATCTTTGAGCTAGTGGTTTCGCCTTCTGACAAAAAGGTAAATGGTGCTATTTATACCCCTGACAATATAAAGTCATACATAATTAATCAAGTAACAGCTACCTCTACGGTTGATTTAATTACAGCTTTGGTTTGCGACGTAGCATGCGGTTGCGGAGGTTTTTTATACAGCTACGCTCAATTTCTTCGGAAAAAGTATTCTTTGTCGTATGAATATATTTACCGAGAACTTATCTACGGGGTAGATATTGCTTCCTATAGTATCGAGCGGAGTGCCATTACACTCTCGCTGTTAGCAATTGGAGAGGGGGAAGATGCTAATTTCCAATTTAATCTACTGGAAGGTAATTCCTTGGATTTTGATTGGCGGACAAAGTTTCCACGTGTTGGGACACAGGATGGGTTTGATTTCGTTATTGGTAATCCCCCCTATGTATGTGCTAAAAACATTTCACCTGAGACTCGTCAGTTACTTGAAAAATGGCCCGTATGTGCTTCAGGTAACCCCGATTTGTACATACCATTTTTTCAGATTGGACTAGAGGCTCTTCATAAGGATGGAGTACTGGGTTATATCACCGTAAATAGCTTCACTCGCAGCATGAACGGGCGCAAAATCCGGGAATACTTTCACCAGAAGTCTTTTGCGCTTTCTATTGTTAATTTTGGTGGGGAGCAAGTTTTTAAGGGTCGAACCACTTACACCTGCATTTGCATAATTGGCCGGCAGCCTCAGGATTACATTCAGTACTGTTTGAGTAAAAGTAGCGAGTTAGAAAATCTCGACGCTGATGATTTTGTGCAGATTCCCTATAACACGTTGACAGACCACAAAGGGTGGGAACTTAGTTCTACATCTATCAAGGAAGTATTATATCGCTTACGTAATAGCGGTCCACCTTTAGAGAAAGCAGCAACTATTCGCGGCGGATTTGCTACGTTAAAAAATCAATTATTTGTTTTTAAGCCAGTTGGTGAAACATCAACACACTTTAAGCTAGAAACGAAAAGTAAGGATAATTATTTAATAGAGAAAGGTATTTGTCGTAATGCAGTAAAGGCAAACAGCCTAAAAACAGAAAAAGACTTTGCTACTTACGGAGAGAAAATCATTTTTCCTTATAAATATCAACATCAAACTATTAATACACTTTTTGAGGAAGGCCAAACGATAGAGCGTAAAGCCGTTCCACTTGATGAACATGATTTTATTGACCAATACCCTGATGCTTATGCTTACCTCAATGCTCATCGAGCAGAACTTGCTCTGCGAGATAAAGGGGGTGCCGGTGACTACAATGCTTGGTATGCTTTTGGAAGAGCTCAGGGATTGAATGTTCAAGGTTATAAATTACTATTCCCTCACATATCAGACAGACCATATTTTGTTTATACTGAGGACAGTGACTTGCTTTTTTATACAGGATTTTCTATTGTTTCCTGGGATAAGAGGACGCTTAAAGTTTTACAAAAGATTCTGACAAGTGAGTTATTCTGGTTTTTTGTAAAAAATACAAGTAAACCCTATTCGGGAGACTACTTCGGCCTTGGAAAAAATTACATTAAAGATTTTAGCATTCCTGTTCTTTGCAGAGAAGAGGAAGATACGCTCCTGTCACTCATGAGTAAGGAGAGCATAACTAAATTTTTAAGCAGAAAATATAAATTAACATCACAGATGTCAACTATGATATCACAGTTTAAGGAAAAGGTAATTAGCCTTTCTACTAGCTGACTTTAGTTCTGATAGTCCGCTTTATAAAAAGTCATCTTGGTCCGAAAGATGGCCAGTGTGCACTTAATCTTCAAATTCAAGCAAAGCGGTTGCTCGTGTAAGCAACAAGCTTATGTAGTGCTTATGTAACAGAACTGGCTACTTAGCGGCCCTATCCCCCTCCAATGGCTCAAAATCGGCCTTTCTTATGTATCGCTTATGTAACAGCCGCGTTGGGAATAGCCTATATTTGCGGGTGACTTCCCCTTTGCCCCGTGACGGATACTGACCTGATTGCTTTACTGGACCGCTTGCTGGCGCTACCGGCCGAAACTGAACTGCTGGAGTTTAAAACGGCCGGCACCAGCTTTGGTATCGATGTTCTGGGCCGGTACTTCAGCGCCCTCAGCAACGAAGCCAACCTACACCGGCAGGACCAAGCGTGGCTGGTGTTCGGCGTCAACGATAAGCGGCAGGTAGTGGGCACGCAGTACCGGCCCAGCCGCCCCGGCCTCGACAGCCTCAAGGGCGAAGTAGCGGCCAAAACCAGCAACAACCTTTCATTTATCGACATCCACGAAGTGCTGTATGCAGGGCAGCGGCTGGTCCTGTTTGAGATTCCGCCGGCCCTGCAAGGCGTGCCCACCGCTTGGCAGGGGCACTACTACGGCCGCAACGGGGAGAGCCTGACGGCCCTAAGCCTGGAGAAGCTGGAGCGCATCCGGGCGCAGGCCGCCGCCACGCGTTTTGAGCGCGAGATTGCCCTGAAAGGGCAGTCCGCCGCGCGGGTGCTGGAGCTACTCGACTACTCCGCTTTCTTCCGCCTCTTCAAGCTGCCGCTGCCCACGACCCAGACCAGACTGCTGGAAAAGCTGGCGCAGCGCGACATGGTTCAGTCGCGAGCGGCGGCCTACGACATCACCAACCTCGGGGCCCTGCTCTTCGCGCAGAACCTGGGCGACTTTGAGCGCCTGGGCCGCAAGGCTATTCGCCTCATTTTCTACCAGGGGCGCAGTAAGGTGCGTACCCTGCGGGAAGTGCCGGCCCCACGGGGCTATGCGCTCGAATTTGAGGGCCTGGTGCGGACCATTGGCAACATGCTGCCGGGCAATGTCGAAACCAAATTCATTCTGCGCGAGCAATCGGCCCCCTCCTACCCACCCCTGGTCTTAAGCGAACTCATTGCCAACGCCCTGATTCACCAGGATTTTCTGGCCCAGGGCGTTTCGCCGCAGATAGACGTGTTCGAAAACCGCATCGAAATCACCAATCCGGGGCAACCTTTAATTGACGAGCGCCGCTTCATCGACCACGCCCCGCGCAGCCGCAATGAGCTGCTGGCCGGGGCCATGCGCCAACTGGACATGTGCGAGGAGCGTGGCAGCGGCATCGACAAAGTGGTGCAGGAGTGTGAGGAGCACCACTTGCCCGCGCCCCGCTTCGAGGCCTCCGAGCAGTTTACCCGCGTGGTGCTGTTCAGCGCGCGTTCTTTCGGCGAGATGGACCGGCAGGATAAAGTCCGGGCCTGCTACCAGCACGCCTGCCTCAAGCAGGTATCGGGCGAAAGCATGACCAACCAGTCCCTGCGCGAACGGCTGGGCATTGCCGAATCCAACTACCCCGCCGCATCCCGCATCATCACGGATACGATGACGGCCGGGCTACTCAAGCCACTCGACCCGACTAGCAAATCCAGGAAGCATGCGCGCTACTTGCCATACTGGGCATAAGCCAATTACCATACTCCAATAAGGGTCAGCTTGAAAAGTCTGAAAAAAGCGCCTCTACGCGCTAGAATCGCCCCACGTAAAACCATCCAATAAGGGCCATCAATGAGTAAAGACTTCTGGGTAGCTGCCCACCTTACCGAGGCGGTGGGCGAACTGGCCAGCAGCTTACGGTTGCGCAGGGCTCAGGCTGTCCTGTGTACTGAGTGGGCCATCACCGGGCCCCGCACCGTTCAGCTACTGACCGACTACCTACCCCGCCGTGCGTTCAAGTACCTGTTCTCGTCGTAGCGCAGCCCGGCCAGGGCAAAGCGCTGCTGCTCGGCCTGCCAGTTGCTGGCCTCGTCGTTGGGATGGTTGAGTAAAAACGGGCAGTGAAGAGTTTTACCCTCCACTGCCCGTTTTTACTCAACCATCCCAGCTTCATATCTTGACAAGAATCAACTTTTTCGGCTTTTTGCTAGGGTTTACCAAGAAAGCATCTAAATAATTAGGGTTGAACCAGTCATCCCAAGGACGAAGTGCATAAAAAGCCTCGAAAAAGTCCTCTAAAAGCGCTGCATCGTAATGTTTAGAGCCCACCCACCCTTTATGACGAAATTGTTCGTTGGGGCGCTGATCAATGGGTACAGTTACGGGCTTATTGCCAATTATTTTCCATACACCATAATCCAACTGTTCTCTAGTGCTAGCAACTAGCGATATGAGTTGATTAGGTTGGCAACAAGCAGCCATATCTATGGCTTCCATCGACAGAAAAATCTCGTCGTATAGGGCCACACGCACTTGGTTGACCATCATCAGGTCAAGCACTTGGCCGATGGCAAAACGGCCATCGCATAGCGGAACGGCAAAGACGTCGCCATCGGTCCACTTGATTTTTCTCTTGGGCATAATTGGGTAGTAGTTAATTGCCACTAGTGGCTTTCTTGTAGCGTTCATCCGACATCTGGTGCCGTTTGTTTTCGAGTTCACCGTTGGGATTGGATTTTGTTTTAGGGCCGCCTTCTGCCCGGATGTGCTTTTCTTCTGCCACGTCTAAGTCTTTGCCTGAAGCGGCTCTCTCTAATGTTTCGTAGTCGTGGCGCACGCCCTTTGCTTTGTCATGCTCTTTTTGGCGTTTAGTAAATCTTTCATCACTCTTTGCTTGGCCAACGTACTTCTCACCTGTTTGCGGATTAGTCCGTTTATAGATAACACCAGTATTAGCATTTGAGGCATTAGAAGATGCACTATGCGTAGATTGGTAAAGAGCATTAAAGAAAACGGATTGTGGGTTGCTAACCCTGAACCCAGGGCTTAATGCTGGCAGGTGGTCCGCCAGTACAGTTGCCCCGTACCCAATAGCCACAACCCCAACCGCTACTGCCGCAACGGTCAAGACAACTGGTGACGCCACAACGGCCGCGCCCACTGCTATTGCCTCACCTGCTATTTCGGCGGCTGCAATTAAGACCGGAACAGCTACAGCTGCGGCCCCGCCCCCACCATCCGGCCACCGCCCGTTGGCGTCAGCGTACCTAATTGCGTTATCGTACCCAAACGAGTAGGGCGTCCAGCTCTCCTGCCCGTTCTCCACCTCGGGGTCTACCACCGACCAGGTGAAGATTTGCGGGTTGAAAAAGCGCCAGTCCTGGTGGTTCCAGTTCAGGCCCAGGTCGGCCTGGAACTCCTGGCCGTTGAAGCGGTAGTTGTTCAGCCCCCGAATCCCCGGCGACGGCGCCACCAGCCCCGCCAGCTCCAGCCCGGCCGGGTCGTACTCCGTCTCCTGCACCTGCAACCCCTGGCCCAGCACCACTTGCACGTCGTCGAAGTACACGTCCGCGTTGCTCTCGTTGCCCACGTAGGCCGTCACGTACCCGTCCTGCCCGGCCACCACCTGCACCGTTAAGGGCTCGTATCCCCCGTTGGCGGCCGCGCTCAACTGCTGGGTGCGCACCTGGCTGCTCACCAAATTACTGTCGGCGTCGAAGACGAGCAGGCGCACGTAGCCCTGCGGCACGCCCGAAGTGCGGGCCAGTGCCGCCAGCGGCGCGCTCACCCCCAGGCTGAGCAAGGGCAACGCCCCGCGCCGCCGCCCGTCCGCCCCCGGGGCCCCGGCCGGCTGTTGCTGTAGCAAGCCCGCCACGAAGCCGGCCAGCGAGAACGAAAAGCTGCTGCTTGGCACCGCCTGCGGGTAGTAGCCCGGGGCCGTCACCGTCACGGTGTCGCCCTTCTGTACGGCCAACTGCGTGAGGGGCCCCAAGGGCTGGGGCGCGCTGCCGCCCGCGTTGAGCCGGGCCACGTAGCTGCCCGTGCGGGCTTGGCCGCCCACGGGCTGGGCCACGGGCGGGCTCACAGAAAGCGAGTCGAACTGGTGCACTTCCCGTTGCCGGGTGGCCTCGTCCGGCTCCAACGTGGCCGTAAAGGTCTGCCGGTGGCCCAGCCGGTAAGCCAGGCGCAGGTTGCCCAAATGGTCTTTCAGGGTGTACTCGCGCTCGTAGCGCACTTGCCCACTCAGGGCGTTGACGAAGCGCAGCACCCGCCCCTCGGCGTGGGGAAAGAAGCGCAGGCTGTCGCCCTCGTACTGGTAGGGCCCCAGGTAGTCCGTGCGCACCGTTGGTTTCCCGCTCTGGTACACGAGCTTGGCCACCTTCTGCCCCGCGGCCGTGTAGCGGAACACCACACTGTCAGCGCCCGTCCCAAAATGAATTTGCCGCGGCAAGCTCAGGTGGTTGTAGAGGATGCCGCTGATGCCCTTGTTGGCGTCGCTGCTCAGGCTGCCGTTCGGGTCGTAGGCGTACTCCTGGGCCTGGCGCACGCCGGCTTCCTGGAAGTCCCCCGCCAGCGAGGCCGGGGCCCCGTGGTAGCCCGTGGGCCGCGCCAGCTGGTTGCTGCCCACCCCGTCGTTGACCGCTTGCAGCCGGTTACCGGCGTAGGCGTAGTTCAGGTCGTCCACCGGCCCGAATTGCTTGGCCGCCGTGTGCGTAGCATTCTGTAGCAGCCCGCGCCGTTGCAAGGCCAGGATGTTGCCGTTTTCGTCGTAGCGCACCCCGGCCAGGGCAAAGCGCTGCTGCTCCGCGTTCCAGTTGCCGGCCCCGTCCTGGGCCACGTAGTCGCCGTACAGGAGCCGGTTGGCCCCGTCGTAGCCGTAGCCGTAGGCCCGCGCTACGCCGTCGTGCTTGTTGCGCCACTTCTGGCCCGAAATATTCCCGTTGTAGAGCTGGGACTGGAACCCGCAGTCGTAGCTCAGCGTCATCCCCCATAAGTCCTTACTAGCCGCCGCCGGCGTGGTGCCGCTCACCAGGTCCTCGTTGAGGCCCGTGAGCCAGCCGCGGATGTTGTAGGCGTAGTCCACGGCCTGCGCCAGCCCCGTGCCCGGGGCCAGCTGCTTTTGCAGCACCTGCCCGAGTTCGTTGTAGGCCAGGCTGGCCACCGTCGCCGGCTGGGCTTCGCCCGGCAGTTGCTGGGCGGTCGTCAGCAGCCGCCCCGCGTGGTCGTACGTGTGCGTCTCGGCCACCCCGATGGCCTCGTGCCGCGGGTCCGTGTGCACGGCGTAGCTCTTGAGCACCTGCCCCACAAAATCCACCTGGCTCGTCACCACGTCCTGCCCGCCCTTGCGGGCGTTGGTGGCCACCACCTGCACGGGCCGCGCCTTGTCGTCGTAAAACGTGGTCGTCGTCAGCCACGCCGCCTGCGTGGCGTCGCCGTCCGCCACGCCCAGCACCCGCGTTTGGGTGCGCGTGGCCAGCCCCGTCACCCGCCCGTCCGCTGCCGGTGCTTGGCCGGCTGGAAACTGCCCCGCGTACTGGTTGTCAAACGCCAGGTCCGGCGCGCCGTCCCGGTTGAAGTCGTAGCCGTCGTAGTACGTGGCCGTGAGCACCCGCCCCGCCCCGAAGCCGTCCTGCCCCAGGCGCGGGTAGGCCCCCGTCACCGAATAGTACTGCGTGGCTTCAGCCGGCGTGGGCTGCTCGAACTGCGCCACCGCCGGGGCCTGCCCGGCCGCGGCCGTGCCCAGCTGGTCGGCTTGCTGCTGCAAGGCGTCGGCCGTCGCAGTGCGCGTCACCAGGCCCGTGAGCACCGCCCGGCCCAGCGCGTCGTATTTCACCCAACTCCATTCGTTGCGCGCCCGCTGCGCCGGGTCCTGGCTGAGCACCGGCCGGTCCAGCTGGTCGAACACCGTCAGCACCTCCCCGGCCTGGCCCGGCACCTGCTTGGCCAGCGGCCGGCCGCGCCCGTCGTAGCGGTAGTAGAACAGCAGCGAGTCCACCGCCGCGCTCACCTGCTGGCCGTTGCCCGCCAGCAATTTGGTGGCCTTGGGCGGCAGCACGGCCCGCAGCCGCTGGAAGTCGTCGTACACGTAGCCCGTCGTCAGCCACTGGCCCGCGCCCAGCCCCACTTGCTTGGCCACCACCTGCCCTTGCTTGTCGGCAAAGGTCCGGGTGGGGTTTTGCTGCTCGTCCGTGGTCTCGGTCACCCACAGCTCCCCGGCCGGGTAGTCGCCCTGGTAGGCCAGCGCGTGCGCGGCGGCCGCGTCCGTACTGTACGCCGCCGCGAAGCGGGCCACGGCGTCGGCGGCCGTGTTGGGCCGCTCGGTGCGGTGGGCGGCGTGGTCGCCGTCCACCGCCCACGGCGCGCCCGGGGCCCCCTGCGCCAATACCCGATTCAGGGGCGAGGCCTCGAACTGCGTCTCCCCGTAGGCCTGCCCCGTGCGCGCCACCCCCTCGGTGAGCAGGCCCGGGCCCTGCGGCTGCTGGGGCGTGTAGAAGTCGAACTGCTCGCGCAGCGCGTTGGGCCGGTAGGCCCCCACCTGGTGGCTCGTGTCGGCGAAGGCGTAGGGCAGGTACTGGCGGGGCTGGCGGCCCAGCGCGTCGTAGGCCACGGCCTGCACCAGGTCGTGTTTCTGCGGCGAGGCCTGCCACTGCACCGTCTGCACCGGCCGCCCCAGCCCGTCGAGGTAGGTCGTGGTGGCCGCCGCCTGGTCCACCGTCCAGGCCGGGTCGGGGGCCGCCGTGCCCGGCTGGGGCAGCAGCTCCACGTCGTCGAAGTACAAGCTCGTGCCGCCCGGCCCGCGCGAGAACACGCCCACTTCGCAGCGGCCGCCGGTGACGGCGATGCCGGCCACCTCCACCGGCTGCCAGCGCCCGTCCGCCCCGCCCGGGGTGGCCGCAATCGGCGTCTGCCGCGGTGGGCCGCCGTAGTCCCGCGCCTGCAGGTAGGCCGCGTCCTGGCCGCCGGCCGTTTTCACCCAGGCCCGCAGCCGGTAGGTGCCGGCGGGCAGGCCCGTCACCACCTGGTAGGTGTAGGCCTGGTAGGGCTGGCTTTGGTAATGGGTGGCGTGGTAATCGCCCGTGCGCCCGTCGGGGTACGTTTCGCGGTAGGCCGCGTCGGTCGGGGAGCCGGCCCCGTAGGCGGTCTGCCAGCCCGCCAGGGCGTTGCCCTCGCCGGTTTCGAAGCTGGCGTTGGCCAGCGCGTTGGGCTGGGCCACCAGGGCCACGTCGTCGAAGTAGAGGGCCGCGCCGCCCGGCCCGCGCGAGAAAACGCCGACGCGGCACTGGCCGTTGGTGACGGCGATGTTGGGCACTTCGACCCGCACCCAGTCCCCGCCCACCCCGCCGGGCGTAGCCGTTATAGCCGCTTGCACGAGCGGCCCGCCGTAGCCCTGGGCCTGCAGGAAGGCCGCATCCTGCCCGCCCACGGTCTGCACCCAGGCGCGGAGCGTGTACAGCCCGTTGGCCAGGCCCGTGACCACCTGGTAGGTGTCGGCTTCGTAGGCCTGGTTCTGGTAGTGCGTGGCGTGGAAGTCCCCGGTGTGCGCGTCGGGGAAATCGTCGCGGTAGGCCGCGTCCGTGGGCGAGCCCGCCCCGTAGGCCGTCTGCCAGCCCACCAGCGCGTTGCTGCCCGCGCCCGCCGCCTCGAAGCCGCCGTTGGCCACCGGGGTGGGGGCCGCCGCCGGGGCCGGGGCCGCCGGGTCGAAGGCCGTGAGGCGGTTGCCCCCCAGCGGCTCCTCGAACGTGCCGTCGGGCCGCTGCCAGCGCACCGAAAGGTGCCCGCCGCCGCCGGCCTGCTTGTGCAGGGCTTCGATATAGTAGCGCTGGCCCGCCTCCAGGCGGATGGGGTCCGACTGCTGCGCGGGGAACTTGTCCCACTCGCGCGGGGCGGTGTAGCCCGGGGCCGCGGCCACCAGCGCCTTGTGGGCCGGGTCTTCGTCGGGGCTCAGCCAGAGCTGGCCCGTGTCGTCGGCCGCCACCCAGAAGGTGTAGTCGCCCGCCTGCGGGGCCGTCACGTAGCCGCGGAAGCGCGCCCCGTAGTCGTAGCTGTCGGCCGGGGCGGCCTCGAACGCGCTGAGCACCGCCGTGCGCGTGGGCGGCGCGTTCACCGGCACGTCGACCACCCCGGTGCCGGCCACGCCGTCCCACTGCTCGCGCAGCAGCGTGCCGGCCGGGGCCGGGGGCGGGGTGGCGTCCGGGGCCGTGAGCGGCACGCGCGGCGCCCAGGTGCGCACGTAGTTGACCAGGTCTTGCGCGCCGGCCCGGTCCGCCGGGGCGGCGGGCGGCGCCGGCACCGGGCAGGCGGCCGTTAGCGGCGGGTTGGTCAGCGCCGGGGCGCGGTCCACCTGCACGTAGAGTAGCTTGGAGGTCAGCGTCAGGTTCGTGACAAAGTCGTTGGTGCCCGTCACGCGGTAGGCCCCCGCGTCGGCGGCGCTGGGCGCGACCAGGGTCAAGGCGTCGGCTTGGGCCCCGGGCACGTCCTGCCAGGCCCCGCCCACCAGGCGCTGCCACTGGTAGTGCGTGCGCGCCCCGCCCAGCGGGCGGCGCAGCGTCAGCGCCTGCCCCGGCACGAAGCGCACCGTGTCCGCCCCGGCCGGCGGGCGCTGGGCCCGGTAATCCAGCGCCGCGAACACGTGCGCGCCCGGGCCGGTGAAGTAGGGCTCCAGGGCCCCGAAGTCCAGGTAATTTTTCTGCACGCTCAGCCGCAGCTGGCCCGGGTTGCGCACGGCGGCGGCGGCGGGCAGGCCGGTCAGCCCGTTGAGTACCCCGTAGCCCGCCGGGGGCTTGGTGACGTTGTAGCCGAGCGTGAGGTACGTCAAGGCCGGCAGGTTCAGCAGTTCGGCCGGCACCGGCCCGGTGAAGCCGTTGGTGTCGAACGTCAGCTCGGCGAGGTGGACGAGCTGCCCCAGCTCGGGGGGGACGGCCCCGCCCAGCGGGGCGGTGTCCAGCTCCAGCACGCGCAGGTTCGTCAGCTGGCCCCATTCCTTGGGCACGCCGCCGGTGAAGCGGTTGCCCCGGTCCTGGGGCCCGCCGCCGGGGGGAATGCTGACGTCGGTGCCCAGGTACAGGACCTGGAGCTGGGCCAGGCGGCCCAGCTCGGGCGGCAGGGCCCCCGAGAAGCGGTTGGTGTAGAGCGAGAGGTAGGTCAGGTTGACTAGGTTGCCCAACTCCGCCGGCAGGGGCCCGCTGAGCCCGGTGAAGTGAAAAATCAGGCGCTGCAGCCGGGTGAGCTGGCCAATCTCGCGGGGCATGGTACCGGTCAGGCCGATGCAGGTCGAAAACTGCAGCTGGGTGAGGCCGGCCAGCTGCCCGAGGGCGGCGGGCAGCGTGCCCTGCAAGTTGTTGTTGTCGCTGTAAAACCCCACCACGTCCCCGCCGCCGACGGTGACGCCCCACCAGCTGGCCGCGTCCGCCAGGGTGGTGCCCTGGAGCCAGTTGTCGCGGTGGGTCCAGCCGTCGCCGCCCGTGGCGGCGTAGAGCTGGCGCAGCACGCGCAGCTCCGTCGAGTCGGCCACCAGGCCCTGCCCCGCCGGCACGGCCTGGGCCCGGGCCCCCTCCGCCACGAGGAGCAACAGCAAAGCCAGTAGCAGCGCGCCGTAAAACCGCGCGTGAGCAACAATAGACGTCCAGCGCATAGCAGGGGCGTTAAGAAAAGAAAACCCGAAAAGAAAAAGGAAAAGGCCCGGCGCTACTGGCCGGCGTAGTGGTACTGCTGCTGCGAGAGGAGGTGTCCCTGCTCATCGCGCACGCGGATAAGCCGGCTCAGGCCGTCGTATTCGTAGGTAAGAATGCGGCCTGTTGGGTCCGTCTGGCTGGTCATACCCCCCAAGGGGTCGTGGGTATAACTGGTGAGCTGCGCGCCCACCGGGTACAGCCGCAACTCATCCAGCAGTGGGGTCGCGCCCCCCTGGGGGGAATCCAACGTAACTGCTCCCAGGCCAGCCAAGCGAAAACGGGCCCGGTACTGGTGCCAATTGCCCGGAGCCGAAGCAATCAACTGGGGGGGAGCGAAGCCGCTGCCTTGGCTCAAATAGATTACCAGGCCCGCCCCAGCGGGGTTGTTGCTGGGCCCATCGAAGGCCAGCGGGGCTTCTCCCTGCAACCAACAGGTGAGCTCGTAGTCCCCCGCAGGCAAGCTGTTCCGGCTCACCCCGCCCGCGCCGTTGAGCCGGTACGCCCAGCGGCCCGTGCGGCCACCGGGCACCCGGTGGCCGGCAGCAGTCGAGTCGTAGCGCCAACGCCCCGTCGCGTCCGGCTCAAAGCTCGTGGCCGCGATTTGGTTGAAGGAGGCGTTTTGGGAAGCCGCTATTAGTTTCTCGTGTCCGTACCCCCACAGGAAGCTGGTGGCCCGATCACCCTGGCGGGTGATCTGCAAGGGGTTGTCGCTCGGGCCGTAGCTGTCATACGTTTGCAGAACCTGGTAACGGGCGTCCGCCTGCCACCCCCCAGCCGTACTCGCCGGTGCAGCGTAACTAGCGACCGGACCCGCAAGGGCGAGGCGGTGGACCTGGTGTTCGACGCTTCGGCTACTGCCCAGCAGGCGGTAGGTATGGAGCTGTGATTGCAGCAAAAGCGAATCCGCCGCACCCGGGTGCTTTACCCATTGCGTTTCCTCGACGACGGGCGTGAGCTGGTGCGTTTGCTGCAGCCGCAGCAACCCCAGGCTGGGCTGGTCCGTGCCGTTGATTGCGTAATCCAAGGGGTAGCGCAGGCAGTGGATGTACTGCTCCCCGGTGGCCGGGTCGCGGGTGGTCGTCTGGGTCACCAAGCCGTGGCCGGGGTTGCCATAAAAATAGGTTTGCTGCTGCGTGTACTGCTGCGTGGTGTCAGCCGGCGCGTATTTAATAGTGGTGCTACGCTTTAAATATTGCCACTGGTCATGAAGATAATAGAAGCCGCTAGCGTACACCGGGTAGAGCTTCTTGAGCCGTGCATCGAAGGTGACGTGGGGGTCAACGCTTCGAACGGCCCGGACGGCAAACGCTTTGAGGCGGTTGGCGGCGCGCCCGTCCGCGGTGTATTGATTGGTCGTCTTTTGTAATAAGTGGCCGGCCGCGTCAAATGTGCGCTGCTGCGTCAGCAGCCCCCGCTGATAGTCGTTGCTGCCCACCGATCCCTGCGGCAGCACACCGGACCCGTAGTCCGGAAAGTCGTGCGCGGTTGTGTACGTATAGACGGTGGCGCCGTTGGCAACCCCCGCTTTTGATTGCGTAACCGTGACCTGTTGGTAACCAAGGTGCGAGCCCTGGGTGCTGCCCAGGCCGGAGTGGGGAGCCGAGGCTAGGCCGAGGTACGTGTAGGGAGTGACGGTAAACGTTAACTCTCCCGTGGACTGCGCCGTAACGACGCTGTACCCAAAGTCATAGATGGGCTTGGTGACCAGCACCCCGCTCGAAGCGGCGCTGCTGTCCGTCCCCGTGGTGTACCCGTACTCCGTCACCAAGCTGTCCCCCGCGGTGCCGGCGATGTCCACCAGGCGTTTTAAGCGCGCCCCCCCAACTACGACCCGTGCGACGGTGGGCACAATTTCGGTCAGCACGGCCGTAACCGAGCCGCTAAACGGCCCGCTTTCCGGCACAATGTTTCCCAGGGCATACATGGTGTACTGCCCCGGATACAAAGTTGTCGTGAGGCTAGAGTAACAAGTGGCAATTGGCGATGGTGCCGTACCCGCTCTGGAAGGCTGCGGTGCCGTCGTGCACTCCATTAAGGGGACGTTGCCGCTCACGCCGATAATAAGGTTGCCTTCGCCCTGGACGGTGGTAACCGATGCCCCCAACGTGAACTGCACCTGTGCCGTGCGGGGCACCGAAAAAGTATATTCCTTCGCCACCATTCCTTCCACCAGGTCGGCTTGGGTAAGGCGCAGGCTTTCGCGGCGGGTGGTGGTGGCAAAGCCCGCCGCCGCGATGTCGTGCGCTTCGTAGTAGAGCCGAGTGCGCCCCCCGGTGGGGTAGCGCACTTCCCGCAGCAGGCCCGCCAACGCACTAGGGAAGTCTGGGTCCCGGTTCCCACCATCGGGGTAAGCAACAACTCCACCACTGGTCAAGGAGGTAGCGGGCAACAACGTGTTAACGTTGTTTAGGTTGGCAAAGCCCCAGTGGTCCTGGGCAAAGCTGTTGCGGGCTGGAATGCCCCGGTGTTCATAATAGTGAAAATCGTAGCCCGGCGAGTGGACATCGCCGCCGCTTTCCCCGATGTGCGTTAGCTTGAGGCGCAAAAGCTCCTCTTGGTACGCCTGGCCAGCGATGGGTTGCGTGTCCGCAAGCGAACTGTTGGTATAAAAGTAGTCGTGCGCAAAGTCGTACCGCTTGACAACGGTTCCCTGCCCGTCGCGCACTTCAATGTAGTCCAGCGCGGCCCCGTTGGGCAAGTCTCTCCGCGCCGTGGCCGCGCCGAATTGGATCACCCCGTTGCGCCACTCAATCCGCTGCAGCCGCTGCTGGGTGGTTTGCTCCGAAGAAAAACTACTGCTCTTGCTCAGCCGCGGCGTGTTCGGGCTCACCAAGTTGGCAATAAAGTCCGTTTCGTTCAAAGGCCCGGTGTGGGCGATAACTTCCGGGGCGTAAAAAAAACGCACGGTGTCCTGCTTGTTCGCGCTAATGATCGTGTTTAGGTGAAAGGAAGAGGCGTAGTGCTGGGCCGGCGGCTGGTCGCCATCCCCGTCCGTCTGGGCGAACGTGTCGTCTCGGCTGGCGGCCGTCGAACCCAGCAAGTAGGTGGTTCCTTCTTTGTCCACGACCACGTACCCGTGGTCGTAGGTGATGGCCAGCCCGCGCTCGGTGACGGCGAACGCGTGGGTGGAGTCCGAAAATACCAGGGAACCCGCGGAATTGCCGATGCTGTAAAAGTAGGCGTCCGGCTGCGTATCGAGTACTCCGTCGTTCATCAACCGGAGCGAATCGTCGCTAAAGTTGGCCTTAGAGGCGTCAATGGCCGCCTTTAGGCGCCAATACCCACGGCCCGAACGGTCGTCCAACCCCTTGATCGTGCGCGTAATCACGCCGCCCGCGCTCAGGGCCCAGCCAAGGCCGACCCAGGACGCAACGTCGTTCACTTTAACGGCCGCGTGGTACGAGAGGGTGATTGGCACTTGCAGGCTTCCCTGTCGGATGGTATACAGGGGAATGTCCTCCTTGGGCAGCCCCGTGTAATTGTTGACGGGGATGGCGCCGAAACGGCCTAGGCTCGCGGCATTGGGCGCGGGGGGATGAGTCACCTGCCGGATGGGCGCGGTGTTGGGTTCAAATTCTTGCCCAAAACACACTTGCCACGGGGCGAGGGTCAAGCAACCGGCGGTGCTGAAAAATACCAGGCGCAACAAAGGGCGCAACAAAGAGCGCATCGGTAGTCGCTTAGTCATTACCAAGGAGGACTGGACAAGCGAAAGGAATGGAGCGGGGCCGCTGGCACCCCGCTCTGCGCAAGCCCTGGGGCGGAACGCAGGGGGCTGTTGGCCGCGCTCCGAACGGGTCCACCCCGTTGCCATGGGCCGCATGGGAAGGAACCGCAACGTCGGGCCAGAAGAGTTGAGTTGGGCCGGGGCGGCCAAGTGACTGCTCAGCGACCGCCGCTGGGCGCAAAAAAGTAGAGAACATGCCAAAAGATTCCGTCAAGTATCCAGCCCATAAACCGGACTGCGCGGGCAGCGCTCACAGTTTTTTGGGCCCCACAAAGGGACTGCTCGATCAAGTTTTTTTAAAGGACACTTTACGCATGTTTGTGACATGTATCCTATTGATTAATAATGAATAACAACTTATTTGTGATCAAATAAAAATGGGTAAAATGATGCTGCAAATGCCGTCTTCTAAGGAGAACATAGCTTTTCCTCTTTATAATAAAAACTCCCGCGACACCAAGCCACCCATTCGTGACATTGGACAGGCCCCAAGGATGGGAAGGTTTTTTGCCGCCGGGACCGGTGGGATCCCACCAGCCCCGTGCGGCGGACGCTGTTTGCCATGCCCGCGCTTACGGCCAAGGCTGCCTTATGCGCCACTAGCTGGTCATGGGCCCCGCCGTCAGGCCACTGGTAGGGGACCGTGACGCAGCTGGGGCAGGGCTCACCGAAAAGGGCCCGGAACGGGAAATACGATGAGGCGGCCGCGTCGTAAGCTTTGTGAAGCGAAGGCCAACCCAGCTTTGTGGCGGCCGCGTTGCGGCTAGAAAAGTCCCCTGGCTGCACTTTCGTTTGCAGGGAATCAATTCAAAAAGCAATAATTACAAAAATTTGACTATCAAAATTTTAATACTCCAATAAAGGCCCGCTTAACTGCTCTCTAAACGATATCAGATGGACCTGATAATCTCCGAAACCGGGTCATACCCCTCCTCTGTATAGGCCAGAATATCGCCCGAAACAGCTCCTAAGCGCGTAATTATCCGCTGCAATACGCTTTCCTCATCTAACTCTTCGGGGAAATCCCGCTCGGCCATCTGCACGCCTCGGGTGGAACCGTCGGGCATGGTCAAGTCAATGAGGTAAACCCTAAAATAGTCGTACTCATCCAGCGAGTCAGCTAGCTCGGGCTTTTTTCCCTTCTGCATGGCTTTATAGAGCTTCCACTTTGCTTGCCAGTACGGGTCCCGAACTAGCTTCTCCTCGAAGAGAATGCTCATTCCAAAGTTCTGCATCATGTGGCCAAACACCTGCTGAGGGCCAAATGCATAGAAGCGTCCCCCGAGGGGCGTGTTTTCATAGGCCTCCTGACCAGCCAACCCCTTTTCAGCGAGGAGCATGAGTTGGGGAAGGCTCAACTCATCGTAGGGTACAGCGCTGAGTCGCTCGTAGGAGAGTACGTTCTCGGTCTGATACAGCATCATAGAGAATTTATCTTCCAGCTTTGTTACGTAGGGCTGGCCGTCCTCCTGCATAAGGTCGTGGACCGCTACCTGCAACAGGCCAGCGATACGAACGAGGGTAGCTACCGGCATTTCCGTAGTACCCGATTCCAGCTTACTGTAGGTAGAGCGGGCCATGCACAACTGCTCAGCCATGTGCTCGTGGGTAATATTCTGCTGCTTCCGCAACTGCTTGATGGTGGTGTGAAGGCTCATAATGGGGATTTTGAGCAAAGCACGTCGTCATGCCGCGCACCACCGAAAGTGTGCTATTATTTCACACTCCTGCAAGTCTGCACCCAGGCAGGTGCTATTCAGCACCTACCCTTACAGCAATTGGGGCCTGCATTTTACAATTGCAAAACATCCTCTTCAAAATAGCAGCAATGCCTAACCTACAGCTTTGGCCCTCGACGCTTCGGCTCGGGGGCTTTTTGCTGCGTCGGCTCCGGGGTCGGCGCAATTTTTCCCTTTGGTCCTCCATCCGGCAGGGGGGGTGTCACGATGAGCTGCTGGTCCTGGCCAGCATACAATAGCGCGGCCTGGTAGATGGCACGGGTGAATCGGTCAAGCTGGGCCTGGCCATTCCCTACCTTGGCGGGGGCCTGCGCGGCAGCCTCGACCTGCCGGTGGAGCGCGGGGGCTAGCTGCTCAATGGCTCCCGGCTTGGGCGTGATGTGCCGCTGAAGGTTCATAAAAAGGGCGTTGTGCATCGGGTCGCCCTCTTTGGTCTGGCGCAGCTCATTCAGCCGAATGTTCACGGCCTGACTGCTCGCCTTCAGTTCGCGCAGCGCCTCAATGCGGGCCACTGCCGGCGTGGGCTCCACCAAGGGCCGCGCCTGGCTCGGGTGCCGGGCAAGCTCCGCCTCTCTTCCGGCACGCGGCTGCACGAGGCGGGCTAGCAGGCCCTCCAATCGACCCATGTTGTTGCGCGGGTTGCTGGATTCCGCAATCAAGGCGGTATCGCGGGCCGGGTTGAACTCGCGGAACTCGGGGGTAAGGTCCAACTTATAGCCCGCCTGCTTGCCCAACTCAAAAAACATCGCCTGCACGGTGCGGCCGTTGCCCTCTCGGAAAGCGTGAATGTGGTTGAAGTGGTCCAGGTAGTACGCGGCCCGCTTCACGAATTGGTCTTGGCCCAATCCCTTCAGATTGTTTTCCTGGCTCAGCTGCGCCGATACGGCCGCCAGGTCGGGGCTAATTTGCCGGTAGTGCGCGTAGCTCATCAGGTAGCCCTCGCGGTCGCCCTTCTTCTGACCCTGAAAATTGCGGTCGGCGCGGGTTTCACCAGCCCACGGGTACACATCCTGAAATAAGTAGCTGTGTATGTGCCGAGCGTACTGCTCGTTGAATACGGCCGGGGTGGGCGGGGCGGGCACGGCGGGGGCCGGCACGTTGCTCCTGGGAAAGCGCAGTTCGGTGAACCGACCAATCGAAAGGTCGTGCTCCCGGCGGTCAAGGTGGCTCTGGCTGGTGGCCCCGACGGTGTTGTAAAGCAGTCCGTCGGTGGGGTTAGTGAAGTCTAGCGGCTGCTCAGGGCTATTCATCGGTAAGAAAAAGCCCGGCCGGGGCCGGGCTGGGTAGTTCATCTAAGCCTTCTTCCATTCGTCGTGCAGGGCGGCTGGTGGGGATGTCAGCCAGCTAGGCTAGCCAATCCAAGGTTGGTCCATGTCTAGCGGCTCGTACTGCTGCGGGGCGGCTTCTACCAGTATTGGATAGTAGCGGTCGGGCTGGCCAGCCTGGTACCGGGGGTCGGTGGTAGGCTGCTGAGGATAGAGCTGGGTAAGCTCGGCCCGAATGAAAGCCAGGTCGATTTCGCCGGCAATGTAGCGTTGGTATAAGGCGGCCAGTTCGGGCGACGCGCCGCCACCCTGGCTCATAGCCACGCCCACGGCCCACTTCACACCCTCGCGCCGCTGCTGCGGGGTGCGTTCGTCTTCGGAGAATTGGGGAATATAGCGCATGGGGATAGGAATTAAAATTAGGGGTTTCTGCGGTGCCTAGGCGTCGGGATAGGGCCCGGTTTTACGACGGAGATAACAGAAGGCAATTTAGCTCCCGAAGCCAAAACGATGTTGTTTCTCTTCCCCTGTCTATTGGCCTCGGCTAGTGCTCTTATCTCGGCACCTCACACCCAGCGCTGCGGCAGCGTGCTCCGTTGCAGTTCCTTGACCATCGCAATAAGGACGTTGACTATTTTACACTTATCTAGTCATTCCGTACCGGCGTGTGGCCGTGGCTGTCTTCAAACGCTTCGAGGGCGTTGCCCAGCGCTTCCATTTCCGCTAGATTATTGGAGTTGTTGCTGTCGAGGGCTTCCAAACAGCTCCTACCCGCTTAGTAGGCTGCCTCGTTCTGAATAGTCATCGTAAAGAGGTCTTTTCGCTTCTACCAATTGCAAAGCACCTACCCCCTTGTTAAGCAGTTAGTTCTAACACCTCTTCGGCTGGAATGCCCAGCTTCTGGTACATGCGGCGCAGAAAGTCGCCGTTGGCCGGCCGCCGCCCGCGCAGCACCTCGCTCAGGCGCGACTCGCCCACCTCCAGCAGCTGCGCGAGCTGCTTCTGTTTCAGGTGGCGCTTGAACATTTCGACTTGGAGCCGGCCCGCGACGGTGGTGGGGGGGCCGGGGTTGTGGCCGTTGGCCTCTTCAAAGGCGTAGATGGCATCGCGCAGCACCAACAGGCGGTCGCGGTGGGCCTCTTCGTCGGTGGCCAGCGTCCGGAATTCCTTCACGGCGGCTTTGTGCTCGGCTTCGGTGGTCAGGGTCACGGGCTTGGGGATTAGAACAAAAGGGAAGAAATACGACCTCAGAGGTCTTGCAACTGCTTTTTGCTGAGCTTACTGTAATCGGCGTGCGTCATAATACGCCGGATATCGACGGTCCGTAGCGAAAAGAGCACCTGGGCGACGAGTCGGTAATGGTTGCCTTTGATATCGAAGACGTAACGGCCCTGGCCGATGTAATCCGCCGTGGCGAAGTCCGCCAGCAGGTCGTTGTGACTCGACCAGGTGCAAAGCTGCACCTGAGCAAACCAGACCTTCAGCGCCTCCCGCGCCTGCGCGTTCTTGCGGCCGTAGCTGGTGATAATCTTCTCCTCAATGACAATCATCGCCATGCCCCAAACATACGCAATGCAGAATAAAATTCCGTATTGCGTAGAAAGTACCCAACTTGCGCCCAATAGGGTCCACTAGACAAAGACAATGGTCGGCAAAGGCCGCCTGTCGAGCAGGGAACAGACCTGCTCAATGGTCAGTGCTCCTTTAACATACTGCACCAACAAGCGCCGCTCGTAGAAGTCGGCAGCAATGGCGGTGCCTTTGGTGACGTTTAGGCACGCGCACACGACCCGTCGCCGTTCGGCTTCGCTGTCTATCATCCCGCAAAGGTCCAAGGCCCACACGAACGTAGCAAGCTGAACAAAAGACTTTGTCTTTGTTAAAAACACGTAGTTCCGCTGTAAAAACACGTAGGTCAGCCGCCCTGTATGCTCGTCGTCCCACCACAACCTTCCCCACCTACTTCCCTGGCCAGTCAGCCGCCCACTGATTGTACGCCGTTGGAACATGCCGTAAACGTAGAACTGGCCTATTATCGCCAACTCGACCTGCTGGCCGTAACGGCCGCCGATGAAACGGCCTGGCAGCAAAGCTTAGCGGTATACGACCTGTTGCACCCGCTGGCCAGCGAGCGGCCCAGGCCGCGCCCGTCGTTTACGCGGTTCGTGCTTGAACGCCACGGCTACTCCCTGCACCGCTACATGGCCCATCACCTAAACCCGCGGGCCTGGGCCTATTGGTTTGGGCAACGCGGCATCCTTACGCCGTTTTAATACCCAATGCCTCGTCTAGTGGATTGCCTCGCTGGCCTAGCAAAACAGAATTTTAGGGGCAGTGGGGAAGTACAATCTTTTCCTTTGGTTTTTGGGTTTTGTCCCTTAAAATAATCCACGTTCTACACCCGCTCTTGGAATCAGTGCGGGTTTGGGCTTCCTTCCTGGACGTGGCCGGCGTGGTACTTTATTGGGTTAAGCCGCTGGATAATTAGCTTTTTTATTTATCGCTTTCGCTCCTGCAACGTTCTGTATCGTACTGGCATCATCTTGTTAGCTATCAGGCCTTTTTGTGGCCAGTAGGTCTTCTTTCCCACCTGGTGCCTATTATGAAAGCTATTCCGCTACTCGCCCTGGCCACCGTGAGCCTGCTTACTGTAAGCAGCAGTTGCCACAAAAAGGAGGATGTTTCCCCCGCGTCCGATTTAACGAGCGGGCGGCTGGTCAAATTGGAAACCACCCTTGACGGGACGGGACAAAACCCGCGCCCGCGCTGGCGCATTGACGTAACTCCGCTGTCTCTTGCG
Organism: Hymenobacter sp. PAMC 26628; assembly: GCF_001562275.1. Classification (NCBI taxonomy): domain Bacteria; kingdom Pseudomonadati; phylum Bacteroidota; class Cytophagia; order Cytophagales; family Hymenobacteraceae; genus Hymenobacter; species Hymenobacter sp. PAMC 26628. The sequence goes on along the minus strand of NZ_CP014303.1, from coordinate 51,605 downwards.
GGCTACCAGGGCACCCTTTACCAGCAGGTGAAAACGTTCTCGCTGCCCGCCACCGCCGATTATCAGGTGGGCCAGACCATCACGTTTCATTATCAGCTCGTGCCCTACGCCCAGCAAACGCCGTGGAAAACCCAATATGAATGGCTCGCTGTCCCGGCAATGCCGCCTGGGGCTACGGCGTTGCCAGAAATTACGCTTACCGACACGTCTAAGTAATTAGCTTACAAGGTACTACGCGAATTTATACGGATATTTTGCAATTGCAAAAGGGAAGTTATATCCCCACTCTTGAAATAAGGGTAGATTTTGGTGGTCTGCTACTGCCACCCCAAAACATCATTTTTTCGCGCTGACCAATTATTTAACACGTTATGTCGCAAACATACGTCCTACTATGTCGTATGTTTGCGACATATTAGAGCTCCCCCTTCCTCGTGCATGTCACCTCCTGCTGCTTCCCTCCCAAACCCCGTGCTGCACGTCATTCTAGCGCGGGTTCTTCGCTCGGAATGCCTCGCCCTGGAGGGACTGCGCTTACAAGCGCAGGTGCATAATGGCCTGCTGGGCGGTGACGTGGAAGAACTGGTTCAAGCTGCTGAGAAACGTGCCTACCAACGAGCTGAGGCCCTATTAGGGCAATTACTGGCGACTCCTGTCCCTTCAACCTCTCCCGATGACCTACGCTAAGACCGCCGCCTTTACCACCGACCAGCAGCAGCTCGCCCGCATCGCCAAAGCCTTGGCCCATCCGGCGCGGGTGGCCATCATTCAGCTGCTGGCCAGCAAGACCACCTGCATCTCGGGCGACATCGCCGCCGAACTGCCCCTCTCGCGCACCACCGTCACGCAGCACCTTCAGGAGCTGAAGGCCCTGGACCTGATTCGCGGCGAAATCGACGGGGTAACCGTCTGCTACTGCCTCAATACCCAATTGCTGCACCAGGTACACCAGCAGTTCACGGCCTTTTTCATCGAGGCCACCGCGACGGGGCCGGTCTGCGGGCCGGACGACGCCTGCCCTTGCTAATCCTAACTACCTCATTAAAAGCATTTTCTTATGAAAATTTCTGAAATAAAGCAGGCCCTGACCGAACTGGAAGCCGTCAATTTCCGCCTGCCCACGGGCGAGTACCTGCCCGCGCACTTCCACGTCACGGAAGTCGGCCTCGTCAGCAAGCACTTCATCGACTGCGGCGGCGTCGAGCGCAAGGAAACCGTGGCCAACTTCCAGCTCTGGGAAGCCGGCGACTACGACCACCGGCTGGCACCCCTAAAATTCCTGCACATCCTGGATTTGTCGCAACGCATCCTGGGCGCTGAAGACCTGGCTATCGAGGTGGAATACCAGCAGGCCACCATCGGCAAGTTTGGCCTGGTCCGCGAGGGCAACGACTTCGTGCTGACGCCCAAACAGACCGCTTGCCTGGCCCAAGACGCCTGTGGCATCCCCGACGCCGCCTTTGCCCTGCCCCAGCTGCAAACGGCGTGCTGCACGCCGGGCGGCGGGTGCTGCTAAGGCCTCCCACGGCGCAGCCCCGCCGGTTGCGCCGTTTTGCTTGCCATCCCCCATTTTCCCTTCCTTCCGATGACGATTGCCTTCTTTTCTGACGTGCACGGCAACCTGCCGGCCCTGCACGCCGTGCTGGCCGACCTGGACCAGCGCCGGCCGGACATGGTCTTTTGCCTGGGCGACCTGGTGGGCTACGCCCCCTGGCCCAACGAGGTGGTGAATGAGGTGCGGCGGCGGGGCATCCCCACGCTGGCCGGCAACTACGACCAGGGCATTGGCCTGGCCAGCTCCGATTGCGGCTGTGCCTACCAAACGGACGTGGACAAGGGCCTGGGCGCGCAAAGCATCGCCTACACGAATTCCATCGTGGGCGACGACGAGCGGCGGTACCTGCGCCTGCTGCCCAAGCACATGCGCCTGGATTTTCAGGACGAGCCCTGCACGCTCAGCCTGCTCATGGTTCACGGCTCGCCGCGCCGCATCAACCAGTACTTGTTCGAGGACTTTCCGGAAGGCAGCTTTTCGCGCCTGCTGGAAGGAGCTGGGGCCGATATCCTGCTGTTTGGCCATACCCACAAGCCCTATCACCGGTCCATTCCCTACCAGGTGGAGGGGGAAACCCGCTACCGGCACGCGCTCAACATCGGCTCGGTGGGCAAGCCCAAGGACGGCGACGCCCGCGCCGCCTACCTGCTGCTGCACCTCGACCAAAACACCTCGCTCACCGACGCCGGCAGCGTGCGCGCCGAGTTCATTCGGGTGGCCTACGACGTGGAGCAAGCCGCGCTGGCGGTCGAAGCCTCGCCGCTGCCCAGCGAGTACGCCGACATGCTGCGCAAGGCCTACTAACCGGCTCGCGCTGCCCCATGAAAGTCCTCTCGTTGCTCGTGCTCGTGCTCGCGGGGGCGGCCCTGACCACGCAATCCTTGGTAAACAGCCAGTTGCGCGGGGCCCTGCACGGCGTGACGTGGGCCGTGCTCATCTCCTACCTGGTGGGGAGCCTGGCGGCGGCGGGCGTGCTGGTGGCGGGCCAGGCGCCCGTGCCCAGCATGGCCACCTTCGGCGCGTTGAAGTGGTACCAGTGGACCGGGGGCGCGCTGGGCATGGTCTACCTGGCGGCCATCACCTTTTCGCTGCAACGGGTCAGCGCGGCCAGCCTGTTTGCTCTGGTCGTGACCGGGCAGCTGCTCACGGCCCTCTGCTACGACCAATTGGGCCTCCTGGGCCTGTTCCGCACCAGCTTCTCGCTGACGAAGCTACTAGGCGTCGTTCTACTGGCGGCCGGAGCCTACTTACTCAATCGCAAATGATTAGCTACCCCTCACGCCGCCATTTGCCATGAAAATAGCTCCTCTAACCCCCGCCCACTGGCCCGCCGTGCGGGCCATTTACGAGGCCGGCATGGCGACCGGCAACGCCACCTTTGAAACGCAGGCCCCCACGTGGGAAGCCTGGGACAAGGGGCACCTGGCGCATAGCCGCCTGGTGGCCCTGGCCGCCAACGGGACCGTGCGGGGCTGGGCGGCCCTCTCGCCCGTCTCGGGCCGCTGCGTGTACGGCGGCGTGGCCGAAATCAGCATCTACATCGCGGCGGAAGCCCGTGGGCAAGGCGTGGGCCGGCAGCTGCTCCAGGCGCTGATTCAAGAATCCGAAGCGCAGGGCATCTGGACGCTGCAAGCCGGCACCTTTGAGGAAAACGTGGCCAGCATTGGCCTGCACACCCAAGCGGGGTTCCGCGTCATCGGGCACCGCGAACGAATTGGCCAGCACCACGGCGTGTGGCGCAACACGGTGCAAATGGAGCGGCGTAGCCCGACCGTGGGCGTCGCTTAACTTTTATTTCTCAGCACTATGCTTCCTCAATCTCTTTCCGCGCCGCTCCCGGCGGCCCTCGCCCAAAAGAAACTCTCGGGCCTCGACCGGGGGCTGACGCTCTGGATATTTCTGGCCATGGCCCTGGGCGTGGGCCTGGGCTACTTCGTGCCGGGCATCAACCGGGCCGTGAACTACTTCTCGGTGGGCACGGTGAACGTGCCGCTAGCCCTGGGGCTCATTCTAATGATGTACCCGCCGCTGGCCAAGGTCAAGTACGAGCAGCTGCCCACGGTCTTTAAAAACACGCGCATCATCGGCTTGTCGCTGGTGCTGAATTGGGTCGTGGGGCCGCTGCTCATGTTTTTCCTGGCCATCTGGCTGCTGCCCGACAAGCCCGAATACATGATGGGCCTGATTCTCATTGGCATTGCCCGCTGCATTGCGATGGTGCTGGTCTGGAACGACTTGGCCGATGGCAGCCGCGAGTACGCGGCCGGCCTGGTGGCCCTCAATTCCATCTTTCAGGTGCTCTTTTACGCGGTGCTGGCCTGGCTCTTTATCACCGTCCTCCCCCCGCACTTCGGCCTGAAAGGCTACGCCGTGAACATCAGCATGGGCGACATTGCCCCCAGCGTGCTGATTTACCTGGGCATCCCCTTCGCGGCCGGGTTTCTCTCGCGCCTGGTGCTGCGCCGCCTCAAAGGCAATGAGTGGTACGAGCGGGTGTTCATCCCGGCCATTAGCCCGATTACGCTGATTGCTTTACTGTTAACCATCGTGGTCATGTTCAGCTTGAAAGGGGAAACCATCGTGCGGATTCCCCTCGACGTGCTGCGCATCGCCCTGCCGCTGGCCTTCTACTTCGGCATCATGTTCGTGCTCAGTTTCGCGGCCGGCAAGTGGCTCGGGGCCGACTACGCCGAAAATGCCAGCATCGCCTTCACGGCCACCGGCAACAATTTCGAACTGGCCATTGCCGTGGCCATCGGCGTGTTCGGGCTCAACTCGGGGCAAGCCTTTGCCGGCGTCATTGGGCCGCTGATTGAGGTACCGGCCCTGATTGCCCTGGTAAATGTCGCCTTCTGGTTCCGCCGCCGCTGGTATGGAGGAGGGTCCGCCTAGTCTGGTTTTTGCAATTGCAAAATTATTCACTGTGCATCCGGAACGGGGTCCTTCAACTGCTGCTGCATAAACTCCCAATCCTCGCGGGCTAACATCAGCTGCATGAACTCGCCGTAGCCGATGCTGCGCCGCTCCAGGATGTGGCGGCGGAATGCCCAACTGCCCGTTACGGCCTCGAAGCCGGCTTGCTCCATTTGCTCCTTCATGCGGAGCGGTAGCCCGGCCAGCCAGTGCTCGAAGTCGGCCGGGGTCTGGTGGCCATCGGCCAGCTCGTGGTAGCGGTAGGCGGCGTTGCCCACGCGCAGCAGCTGGGCCTCGTCCTCGCGCTCCTGCTCCGGCAGGCCCGCCAGTCGCGCCAGCTGCTGCTGGTGAATAGCTGCCTTGGGATGGCTTGGCTCTAAAAGGTGCTCAAGTTCCATGTAAACATTTGCTAAAAGCAGAGCAAAATGATAGCGCATCGACCGGATGCCGGTAGGGGCCGCATACTCGGGTAGTACTCATCGGGGAGTTAATACAAACGGGCAGGGCGGCCCAAAATGGGCGCAGGCGGCTCAATAGGGTTCTTGATTTGGTGCTCAGCCAAGGCAACCACCACGGACAGGTTAATACGGGCCAGTTTTGCAACTTTCAGCAATTCGCCCACGGTGAACGTGGCCGGGTCTTGCATCCGGGTAAGCAGTGTGCGCGGGTTAATTTCGAGGGCTTTGGCCGTTTTACCGCGCTCCCCTAGCGAATGGATTAGCTCGGCCAGGGTGTCGAAAGGAAATTTTTTAATAGGTATCATGCGGAGGTCATGGGGGCCAATGACGCTGAAAATCTATGTATTTTTAGCAACATTACGGCCTGCCTGCTCCACGGTTCCGCCTATTCAAAAAATGTGGGGGCCGTTAGCCTCACCAGTTCCTGCCCGTCCGGCTCGGTAATGCGGTCGAGGTACACCAATACGTTGCCATCGCGGGCCTGGCGCTCGTCAGCCCGCTGCCAAATGGCATACAGGGCGGCGTAGGGGAAGAAATTCATCTGGTCGAAACCGCTGGCAAATCCCTGCACCATTTCCGCTACCCGCTCCCGCTCTTCGTGGGAAACCTCGTTGTAGACCCAGCGCACAAACTCCACGGTATCAGCCGGCAGGTCAAAATAGGCCAGGGTCTGGGGCGCGGTGTGGCTGCCCATAGACAGCAGCAATTCCCAGAGGGGGTAGGAGCTTTTTTCCCGCTGCCAGTATTCCACGACATCCTTGCGCCCTGCTCCCACGGTCTGCCCGCCAAACTTCATCGTGCCGGGGTTAGCTGCGAGGGCTTTGCGAAAGCCATAGTCAGTCACCCAATCCTTTCTGGTGATGCTCTGGAAATTATACATGCGGGCGGTCAGTCAGAAGCTGGGGAAAAGTACCGCGAATATGGTAGCGCAAAACCACTTTTTATAAGTCAGTGCTCTTCGGGCCGGCGGGCAAAATGGCCCACTCCTGGTAAGCGGTGGTGTAGCGGTCGGCGATGATGGCTAGTCGCTCGGTCTGGTCGTCATGCTTTAGCCAGACGTGGTTGCTGCCGCAGTGGATGGTGTAGCCCTCCCCCATCACCTCGCGGGCCTGGCTGGCAAAGCCCCGTAGGTCTGCTACCTCGGGCGTGGCCTAAATAAGCTGCCGAAGCTGCGCCAGGCGCTCGGCTTCGGCTTCGTCGGCCGGTTGTTGCTCTACGGCTAAATAAGCCGACTGCGAGGCAAAAACGGGGGTAATCGGGGCATTCTGGCGGGTGAGGCTCATGACAAAAGGAACAAAAGGAACAAAAGGAAAAAAGCTACTCACCCTGGGGCGGGGCGCTGGCCAACGTTTTAGCCAGGTGCATGACCTGGGCGTTGTGGAATGCTTCCCCGAACAGCCCGCGCCCGTAGTCAGCGGCGAGTTGGCCCACGCTGGCAAATTGGTAGTCGAGGCCAGTAGCACCGAGCGGCAGCAGAAACTGGTCAGCCTCGCGGGCATTGAAGCCGCCGACGTTGCGCCCGTCGCTCAGCAGCAAGCCCACGCCGGGGCGGGCCTTCGGCCCGTCAACGTAGGTGTATGTTTCGTAAATGATGCCGACGGCCTGTTCCCGGGCATAAAAAACGGCTTCGCCTACGGCTAGATTGTGGGGCGTTTCCATTGGATAAAAGCTGATTTTATAGGAAAGATGGGCTGCGACGGAAAAGACGAAAATTAGAGCAGCAAGGAATACTGGCCACCCTGCTCCTCGCGGGTCATGCGCAAGCCCTCGCGGGCAATGGCGCGGGTAGCCCGCACAAGCTTAAGCAGAGTCTCGTACCCCTCGGGGGTATCAATTTCTACCCCTAGCCGCTCGGCTACCTCCTCGGTCAGCACCTCAGAATTGATGCCTTTATCCCGCTGGTGCATCAGCACCTCCACGTCGGCAATCGCGGCGATTATCCGGCCCCGGTAGGCGTTCCACGTCGGGCTTTGAATGGTAGGGGCTTCGCTGGCTTTCATGCTGCTTACTCTTCGGCGGGGCCTGCGCTAGCGCCTCCCACAGTCGGATTCTGCTTGTGCCAGCTCGCTGCTGGCCCTGTCCGCGCACTGCTCCAACTGGTCCAAGTAGTGCCGGCGGTCCCAACCCATCCCCCACTGGTGGCGCCCGGCCCGGCTAAGCGCTTTCGCGGTACTCCTGGCCTCGCGGCGGGCCTTCGAAAATGCGTTTACGGCGCTGTGCAGGGCTTTCAGGTCGGCATCCATCGGGGGCGGGCTGGGAATTAATAGGACAAATGCAGTCATTGACTCTAGTCAGACTATCACCGGATTAGCCCGTTGGCCCCGTTAAAAGATGCACCTAACCGAAGGTGCTCGATGCGGCGCTGAAAGGCTGATTAGAAGAAAAGACTGGCCAGGGCGCTGGCATAAGCCACGGCCCTGGGTGAGCACCAGGGCCGTGGCGCTGTGAATCGGGGCCTGGTCCTCCAGGCAAAAAAATGGCCGGCCTGGTAGGGGTTGTAAGAGATTGGCTCGGTGGCCGTGGGCTGCGCGGCGCGGGTGAACGTGCCGATGGCGTAGGCGTGAACGTTGCGCTGACGCTGGGCGAGCACCCGCTGGCGGGCGGGCTCGCTCACTTTAAAGTGCACGCCGCGCAGCTGCACCGTGGCCAGGTGGGCCACGACCAGCCCCCCGAACTGGACCGAAAAAAGGCCGTTTTTCAAGTTGCGATACACTTTTACCTGTTGGCCTTCCAGGTCGATGGCCAGGGCTCGGGGGGCGGGCATGGCTCGGCGCTTAGAGATGAGTATCGTAGCCGGTAACCGACGTAAAGAGAGCGGGCAAGTCCTCGCCGTACACCATTTCAAATGTCTGCTCGTGGCTAATCACCGGCTCCCAATCGACGAGCACCTGACGGTAAAATTCCACTTTGTAGGTGTCCGTGGGCATGAGCGTAATTTTCAGCCGGTTTACCTGGGCCTTGTTCTTGCGCAAGTCCATGCGCAGCCAAGGGTTCGGGTTGCTGTCTGTCCGGCCGGCTGCCAGCAGCTTATCGGCTCCGGTTACCACCAGAAACTTGTTGCCGCCTAACTGCATCAGGATGGTATAAGCTTCTTCGACTACTGCGGGCTTGGGGCTGGGCGTGTTGCTCATAAAAAGGGCTTTTGGATGTGTTGCTGATACATATTAAACGCAAAATGGCCCTATAATGTTGCAAAAAATACAAATTTATTTAAGCATTTTTTACATATTTTCCTGGTATGGCTGGTGTATTTTTCCCTCTTGTAGTTTTTACAATTGCAAAACGTGCTGCCCCCTTTAGTCCACCTATTTACTTTTTACAATTGCAGAAACTCCGGCTCGGCTGGCCTGCCTACTGGCATTTTGCAATGGCAATTTCCTCTTGTTCCCGGCCCCGTCAGGCCCCGGTCCCTCCCCCCCCGTAGGGGGGGCGCTCCCCTAAGCCAGCCAGCTACGTTCTGCCGCCTCAAATTCGCGGTCGGTGCTATCCTGGCCGGGGTTGGCTAGCCATTGCATTTCGGTGGCGTAATATTCGCGGTCGGTTTCGTCGGGCTCGGACACTGGGGCGGGCTGGGGGCTGCTGCTGGCGCTCAGGGTCAACTCGTCGCCAAGTTCTGTGAGGCGCACGGCGTAGCCCTGCACGGTCAGGGCCTCGGCAAATCGCTCTAGGTCGCCGTGGCTGCTGTTGCTGCTCACGGTGCAGGTGCCGGCGTGCTCGCCCCAACTCGTCTGCATCCCGTACCGCTGGGCGCTGTGCCAGTTTTCGAACGCGGCGAACTGTTCGGCCAGCGTCGGGGCCTGGCGCAAGTCCAGCAAGTTCAGAAAAAAGCCGTAAGCCGGTGAGTAGCTGCGGCTTTCGCTAATGTACTTGGCTCCGTAGCTCATACGAAACAGCTGGCCGCTGTTGTCTATGGTCATGGGCTCCCGGCGATACTCGTAAATTTCCTCTTGGCTGTTGTACTGGCCACTCTCGAAAGCGGCGTACACCTGCTCTACCTGTTTGCGGGTCGGCCCGTCGGTGTAGGCAATGCGAACGCTGGTACCGTTGGCGAAGCTATCCGATGTTACGCTGAACTTCACCTCTGGGAAGGCTACTTTGAGGGCCTCCCGGATAAGCTGCGCGGTGCCGGCTACAGTGTAGCTGCGGCAAGTAACGTCGCCCTCCTGGCGGTCGTGAAACGGGGCGCGGCCCTTCTGGCGGTCCTGCGCCTTCAGGGCGGCCACTTTGCCGGCCTGGGTCAGTGCCTCGATGACGCGCTGTTCCGCTTGGTCCTCGTCCTTGGCGCTGAAATGTTTGGCGGGCTTGGCCTGCTTGCCAAAAAACACGGCGTAAGAAAACTGGCTGCCGTAGTGGCGCACGTAGCCCACGATTACCGTGTCGGCTACTCCTTCCACCCGCACCTGCCGGGCGTTCTCGGTAAAATGCTTGCGAAGTTGGGCGAGGTCTTGGCCGGTCGTTTTCATAGCTAAAGCGTTGTTTTTGTGCTGCTTCCTTATACTATTTAAACGTAAAACGGCCCATTAATATTGCATAAAATACATCTTTATTTAAGTAATTTATACATCTTTTGTGGCATGGTTGGTGTTTTTTCCCCTTTTGTTCTTTCTTCTGGCCAATTCAAGGCGTTGTATTCACTAATTTCTGCTAGCAGCTGGGTGTTTTGGGCCCTTGGTCGGCTTCCTTTGGTTCGCGGTAGGGATGGGAAGGGAGCGACCAAGCGGGAGCTGCGCGCAGCACCGCAGCGAAGCGGAGCCCTGGACAGCTCGGCCACCACCCGCGCTCGAATTGGAGTAGTAAATATCAGAGGGGAAGTCCGAGAGCCAATATAAGAATAATAGTACAAAATAGTAGAAAAGTGCAATCCCAATTTTTGCGTTTTATACCTTTTTTGACTGCTTTGTTTGTCCCTTTTCTGGGGTTATCCACAGTTCTAAATGCTTTCTTTTTTTTCAGACTAAATAGTTAGAAAAAAACTGATTGTCCTTTTAAAAACGACCAAATAGTTTTACTATAAGGAGTAAATGGTATTAAAAGGACAAATGCAGTCATGCCGGGGGGTATTAAAAGGACAAATGCAGTCACTTGGTGTAGGTATTAAAAGGACAAATGCAGTCACTTTATCCCGATTAAAAGGGCAAATGCAGTCACTATTTAGGGCAAGGAATTTACCTTGTCCTTTTTTACTGCTAACTTCGCTACATCTCAGAAGCTCCCGCCTCTCTGGTTTCTATCTATCCCACCCAGATTCAATCCGCCATGAGCAACAAAAACAGCTCCCTCGCTACCCTCCCCCTGGGCCTAGTTTATGAGCCGGTGCATAAGCATCTGGTCAAGCAGCACTGGAACGTTACGTTCTCGCGGCAGAGTAAAATGAGCGTCGCGGCCAAGCGGATTATGGCGCGGGTGCTCGACCAGATTAGGGATGATGATTACGCCCTGCGGCCCTTCTACCAAATGCGGATAGAAGACGTGGTAGAGCATACCGGCATCACGCGGCGGGCAGTTTACAACGAGGTGCAGGGGGCCATCGTGGAACTGCTCACGACGGTTTGGTACTTCGAGAGTCCCGACAAGAAGGAATGGCGGGGCCGGCACCTGCTGGACACGACCAAGGAGGAAACGGCGGGGTACAAGGATTCGGTAATTACGATACCCCTAAACCCGGCACTGGCTGATTACTTCATCAACGTCGCGCATTATACCTCCTACGAGTTGGCGCAATATATGCGCCTCAAAAGCTGGTACTCGATGCGTTTCTTTGAGATACTGTCGGCCTTTAAAGACACGGGGTTTTGGGAAGTGGATATTGAAGACTACCGCTTGCTCATGGACTGCGGCCCGGTGCTTGACAAGCGCCGGCAACCTAAGAAAGACAAGGACGGGCAAGTGATTGTGAAGTACCCGCTGGCGAAAGATTTAATTCTGCGCACGACCACCGAGCCACTCGAAGAGCTGGCCGATACTGACGTGGCTTTTACGATGAAAGCCATTTCCGAAACCGGCCGGACGCTACGCGGCCGGCCAAAAATCGTGCGCCTGCGCTTCGAGCTGGTACATAAGCAGCAGAATAGCATCCCGGATTCCTGGCTCAACAATCCCACCACCAAAAGCATCATCGAACGCCTACGGTCCTGGAAGGTGACGGATAAAAACATTGCCCGCTGTGCCCCTACCCTGGGCCGCGAGGGCGTGCTGAAAATCCTGCACGAATGGGATTTGAAGGCGACTCACCCGACCGACCGCATCAACAGCAAGGAAAAATACTGCAATACGGCCCTCACGCGGGCCGCAAAGCAGGTTCTAGACCAGCAGAAAGCCGAAGCCCTGGAGGTGCGGCAAGAATTGCAGCTGGGCCTATTCGGAGAGGCTGATAACGAGTAGCGGACTTTCGGCCTTGGTTAAAAGTTTGGTTCAAAGGTTAAACGAGTTGATTCCGAGCGCAGCACTTCCACGTCAAAATCCTGCATATAGCGGTCAACAGGGCAGTTTGTTCAGTGATTCAATTGGTCGGAGGCGTGAGTCGGAGGTTTCCCCCTCTTTGTTGAACAACACCCAATTGACAAACACCAACTAGCGGTATCTATTCCGTTTATAAGTCGATAAAAAAGGTAGTACCCGCATTTTCACGGCTTTCAACCCGGATTTTGCCGCCGTGCAGGCGCACAATCTGTTGGGTGATGAACAGGCCCAGCCCCGTCGTTCCTTCCCCGTAGAGGCCCGCCCGGGCGGCGGTGCTGAACTTATCGAAAATACGGGCCTGCAAGGCCGGGGCAATGCCGACGCCGGTGTCCTGCACCGAGAGGCGCGGCCGGCCGGCGGGCTCTTCGAGGCGCACGACGACCCGGCCCCCGGCCGGGGTGAACTTCAGGGCATTGGTGAGCAGGTTGACCACCACCCGGTTGAACTTGTTGGGGTTCAGGGGCGCGGTGACGACGTGCGGCGGCAGCTCCAAGGTCAGGGCCACGCCTTTTTGCTGCGCGGCGACCCGGTGCAGGGTGAGCTGCGTGTCCAGGAAAGCGTTGAGGTCGGTGGGCTCTTTTTTCAGCCGGGTGGCGTCCATTTCGCCGATGTAGAGCACGTCCTGAAGCAGGGCGCTGGCCTCGTCGCAGGCGTGCTCAATGAGCCCCAGAAACTTGGGCGCGTCCGATTCTTGGCCGGCCCCGTCGCGGCGCAGCAGTTCCGTCAGCATTTGGATGTGCGCAATGGGGGTTTTCACGTCGTGGGCCACCAGGTGCAGGACGGTTTCCTGCGTGTCGTAGAGGCGTTTGAGGGCGGCTTCCAGCTCCTTGTGCGCCGTGATGTCGATGAGGGTGGTGTAGCCCAGCTCCTGGCCTTCGTCCGGGAACAGGATGGAGTGGACCTGGCACCAGAACGAGGACCCGTCGGCGCGGACCAGGCAGGTGTCGAAGGTAAAGGTGGGAATGTGGTGGTGCCAGAGGCGCTCCTGCAAGTGGTCCCAGTCGTTGCGAAAGTGCGGGTGAGCAAAGTCAATGATGCGCCGGCCCACGACCTCGTCGGGGCGGGTAAGGCCGAGCATGGCCACCAGCGCCGGGTTGGCTTGGCGGATGAGCAGGTCGGGGCTGATGATTTTCTGGCCCAGCGGCGAATTCTCGAACACGGTGCGGAAGCGCACCTGGCTCTGCTCGTAGGTGTCGTCTTTTTCCTTTTGCGCGGCTACGGCCGTCCGGTTGGCATGCAACTGCTGAATTTGCGCGCGTAGGGCGTCGTTTTCGGCTTGGAGCGAATCGAGCGTTGGGGAGGACGACGGGTTGGGCGACATAACAGCAGGCCACGGATGAGCTAGCAAGATAAGTGCTTCATGGCCGAGGGGCTTACTAAATTCCTGGCGTCGTCCTTCCCCAACGGCCCGCTAATCAGGGCTCTCTTACAGTTCTTGCTCCCCTAGCCCGTCATTAGTAGCAAAGTCGACTTTAGGAATAAGCTTTTAACAAGGCCATGGGTATAGCGCCGCGACCCAAGCGGGAAAGTACCGCGAGAAGCGCGGACGGCCGGCTTTTTAGCAAGCAACCAGTCGCTTGCTCCATGTGCACGGCCGCTTAGCGCGGGCAGTTGCGCACGGTCCTGGAATAGCGAAGCTGCCCAACAAACGGGTTCAACTCCAAAGGCGGCGTTTGAACCGGATTTTCAACCAGGGTCAGCAATAGGGCAGCGCTCTTCTCCCCTCAAAAAGGAATGAGCAACCCCCGCTGGCCCAGCCAGTAGCGCCAGGCCCCGGGGCTCAGGTGCGTGGCCATGAAGCGGTGCAGCGAATACCCGTGCCGCTCCAGCACGTGCCGCCCAAACGTGACCGGCGCGGGCAACGGCAGTGGCGGCGGCAGCAGCTCATCCGCCGCTTGCCGGTGCTGCCACGTGGCCTGGTCGGCGGCGGTCGGGGTGCACGCTGCCTGCTGGTGGTAGTAAGCCAGCTCGGCGGCCACTACCTGCTCGGCCACGGTGAGAAGCGAGGGCTCGTCCATGGGTCCCGGTCAGGTGTTCGACCCGCTTAGCTGCACGGCGGCAATGGCAATGATACCGCCTTGCGCGCCACGCAAGGGGGAGTACGTGAAGGACATGGGTACTGCCCCGGCTCCGCCCGGCCCTGGCTGCTGGGCCACGGCGGGCACGCCCGTGCGGGCCACCTCTTTGAGCACCGCATGCAACTGGTCTGACAAAGCGGGCAGCACCTCGGCCAGCGGCTGGTGCAGCACCTGCGCCCGGGGGTACCCCCAGTGCGCCAGCAGGCCGGGGCTGCACGCCTCCACTACGTAGTCGGCCCCCACCAGCAGGCCGATGGCCAGCGGTGCCTGCTCCAGCAATTGGGCCAGGAGGGCCGCCCGGCCTTCGGCGTGGGCCTGGGCGGCGTGGGCGGCCTGAGTCAGCTCCCGCACGTAGTCGGCCAGGCCGGCATTGGTGGCCGCCAGTTCGGCGGTGGCGTGGTGCAGGTGCTGGCGGGCGAGCACCTGCTCGCTCACGTCGTGGCTCGTCACCAGAATGCCCGCCAGGCCGCCCGGCCCCTCGTAAAACGGCTGAAACGTGACATCGAAATAGCCCGGCACCGCCGGCCCGCCGGCCTCCCGCACTCGGGTGATGCGGGCCTCCCGCCACGTCACGGCCTGCTGGGTTTGCCACACGGTGGCGTAGGCGGCCTCGTAGCCCTGGCCGCGCAGGGCGGGCAGGGCCTCGAAAAAAGGCTGCCCCCGCACCTGGTCTACCGCGCGGCCCCAGCCGGCGGCGGCCGGCCGGTTTACTAGGCCGATGACCTGCGCCGGCCCCCGCAGCAGGTACATGGCCACCGGCATTTGCGCCAGCAACTCCCGTAAGTGCTGGTAAACAGCCGCATCCGTAGTTTCCGACACCAGCGCACCGGGCCGGCACGGGCTGGCTAGCCCGGTAGCAAGGGGGAGGGCACGGGGCTGGGCCGTAGAAAAAGAAAAAGCTGGATAAGTTGACTTCATCGGGGGAGCGCAGAACAGGTTAGCAGACAAACCAAACTGGAGCCGTAGCCAGCTACCGGCCCCTGACCTGGCCGCCCGGTAGTCGGCGGCGGCGTTTGGTCAGGATGGCCAGTGTGCGCATGCGCTACTCGGCTAGGAAGAAGAGGGCTTCGAGGCCCAGTTGCCGGAGGTGGCGACGCAGCAGCGGGTCGACGTTACAGAGCCAGACACTGGCCCCGCGTTGGCGCAGCAACAGCAGTTGCGAGAGGAAGTAGCACACGCCCAGTCCTCGCCGGCAGGGCTGCGCTCCACAGTCGATGAGCAGTTGCGGCTGGGGCTGGAGCAGGATGCGGGCCAGCAGCGCGGCATCCACGGCGGCTAGGTTCACGGAGAGGAGCACGGTAGCTGTCGGCTCAGACAGCGGCGGGCGAGGAGGGGAACGCATAGCAACGGGGGTAGGGAGTAGCGCACCAAGGCCACGTAGCCGGGTACCGCTAAAGCGCCCGGCGGCCGAAAAACCCGGCGGAGCCTGTAATGCTGGGAGTGGCCGCCGGCTCAGGTGGCCCAGCCCGCCTTTCAGCCTCCACAAAGGAACGGGACCGCCACCCTGGGCGCCTCCGCTGGATTACGGTTTTTGGCGGGGTAAATACCTGTTTTTCAACGCGTATTTATTCGCAGCCCGGACCGTATCGGCCGCAGCACCCGTCGGGAAGACCTGCTGCCCCGGCCGCGCGGATTCGCGCTGGCCGCCTTGCAAGGCCCGGCATGGAAAATCCGTGATTTTTTAGGGCAAAACCACGTATAATCCGAAGCGTCGTTCTCGTATTGGCCGTAGCGCGTTGCGGTTTTCGCGGCCGGACCTTTGAGCCAGTGCACCGGTGCGCTCCTTTTGGTTTTTTACGATGGCCTACGATACGCGCTTTGGCCCCAGCGCCCAAACCCCGGAGCAGCGGGCGCGGGTATTGGTGCAGATGCAGGCCGCTGTGCCCCGCCTGAAAACCAAGGCCACGGCCGTGGCCCGGCAGCTGTACGCCCGCTACGTGGCCGGCGAGCTGAGCTGGCTGGATGTGCATGAGGCCCTCCAGGCTACTACCTGAGCCTGACTAATGGCGCATGACCCGCCTGCCCCATCGCGGGGCTGTTTTACCTGCGATAGGGATTTAACACAAACCTTTTTGGGATAAGCAAATAGCTGCGCCTTAGTGCCGACCTTCGCACATGCGCGAAAACCTTCCCCCCAACGCTGCGCCCGTAGACCTGCCCATTCCGCCTACCCTTGCCGGCGATGCCGCCAAGGCGGGCACCGACGCGGAATCCTTGCTCCAGGCCCTGCCCTGGGGCGTGGTGGTGCTCGACGCGCACGGCACGGTGTTGCGCGTGAACCAGCAGGCCGCCCACTGGTGGGGGGCCTCGCCCGAGGCGCTGCAAGGGCAGCGGTTGGGACCCGCCACCGCTGGCACCCTACCCCCCGACTTGCAGCAGGCGCTGCAACTGGTGCCGAGCGAGCTGCCGCCGCCGCCGGGCACGTTTTTTCTGCCCCGGCAGCAGCAGTGGATTGCCATGACCAGCGCCCGCGAGGCCGATACCTGGGTGGTGTACTGGCAGGACATCACGGCGCAGCAGCAGGTGGAAATCCAGCGCCAGGCCCGACAGGCCGCCACCGACGCGCTGCTGCGGCGTACCGAAGCAGTGGCCCACACCGGCAGCTACGAAATGGCGCTGGCCACCGGGCAGTTTCATTTTTCGGATGGCTTGTTTCGGCTGTTTGGGGAGGAGCCCGGCGAGTTCGCGCCCGACCTGGCGAGCATCAACGCCCGCTCCCACCCCGACGATTTGGCGGCGGTGGAGCAAGCGGTGGCGCAGGCCGTGGCCGACCACCAGCCTTATTACTACCAGCGCCGCATCTATTACCCCGATGGGCAGCTGCGCACGCTGGAAGCCCACGGCCGGGTGGAGTGCGACGCGGCGGGCCGGCCCGTGCGGCTGCTGGGCCTGCTCCAGGACGTGACCGCGCGCGAGCAGGCGGCCCAGGAGCTGCTGCGCCTGAAGGACGCGCTGGCCCAGCAGGCCACCGACAACTACACCGCGCTCTACCGCTCGATGGACGAAGGCTTCTGCGTGGTGGAGGTCCTCTACGACGCGGCGCAGCAGCCCACCGATTACCGCTTCCTGGACGTCAACCCAGCGTTTGAAAAGCAAACCGGCTTGTACAGAGCCTTGGGCAAAACCATTCGCGAGCTGGTGCCCGCCATTGAACCCCTCTGGGCAGACGTGTACGGCCGGGTGGCCCGTACCGGCGAGCCGACGCGCTTCGAGGCGAACGTGGAGTCGATGAGTCGCTGGTTCGACATAAATGCTTTTCCCATCGGCCCGCCCCCCGACCGGCACGTGGCCGTGCTCTTCAACGACATCACCGCCCGCAAGCAGGCCGAGGCGCAGCTCCTGAAACTGACGGCAGGCCTGGAACAACAGGTGGCCGCGCGCACCCAGGAGCTGCACGAAAGCCGCCACCTGCTGCAAACCGTGTTCGACGCCTCGCCCACCGCCATTGTCGTCATGCGCATCCTGCTCGACGCGGCGGACCGGGCCGAGGATTTTGAAATCTTGCTTTTCAACGCGTTCAACCAGCAAGTGGTGGGCCGCGACGACCTGGCGGGGCAACGCTTCACGGCCATGTTTCCGCAAACGGTACCCGCCGGCGTCCTGGCCCGGCTGCTGCAAGTCGCCACCACCGGGGAGCCGGCCGATTTCGAGGGGTGGTACGAGGGCGAAGGCATGCAGCACTGGTTTCGCCACCTTGCCGTGCGGCAAGACGGCTTGCTGGTGCTGACGTCCGAGGTCATCACGGCCCGCAAGCTGCTGGAGCAGGCGAAGGCCCAGGGCCTGGCCCTGCTCCAGCAGTCGGAAGCCGTGGCCCAGATGGGCAGCTGGGACTACGACCGGGCCACCCGCGAACTCATCTGGTCCGACGGCCTGTACCACCTGCTGGGGCGGCCGGTGGGCAGCGCCGTGGGGCCCCAGCTTTTCCTCGACGCCGTGCTCGACGACGACCGGCCCGCCGCCGCGCGCCTGCTGCGCACCCTGGCCGCCGGCACGCGCGCCTTCGACGCGACCCTGCGCCTGCGGGTGGGCGAGGTGGTGAAGACTGTGCGCTGCAAGGGAGTGGCGCTGCCGCACGCGCCGGGGCCCCCGGTGCGGGTGCTGGGCGTGTGCCTCGACATCAGCGACGTGCAGCGCCTGGAAGCCGAAAACCTGGCCCTGAAGCTCGACCGCCACAAGGAGCTGCTGCTGGCCATCCTGCAAGCCCAGGAAGACGAGCGCCAGCGCCTGGGCGAAGTGCTGCACAACGGCCTGGGCCAGGTGCTCTACGCCACCAAGCTGCACCTCGACCAGCTCGACACGCCCGCCCTGCACACGCTGCCCGACCTCTCGGCCCTGCATCACCACACTAACCGCCTGCTGGCCGAAGCCATGCAGCAGACCCGCACCCTGGCCCACGAGCTGGTGCCGACCTCGCTCGCCAAATTTGGCCTGGCCGTGGCTGTACGCGACGTGTGCCGCGATTTGTCGACGCCGCCGCTGCGCATCGAGTGCCAGGTCTGGGGCGACGCGCACGCGCTGCCGCCGCCCGTGCAGGTTACCCTGTTTCGCCTGGCCCAGGAGCTGGCCCACAACATCGTGCGGCACGCCGGGGCCACCCAGGCCCTGTTAGAGCTGGAAACCCTGCCCGACTGGGTCAGCCTGCGGGCCGAAGACAACGGCCGGGGCTTCGACCCGCGGGCCGTGGCGGAAGGCCTGGGCCTGCGCACCGTGCGCGACGCCGTGGCCCTGCTGGGCGGCACCGTCGCCGTCGACTCCACCCCCGAATTCGGCACCCACGTGCGTCTGCGCATCCCCCTACCCCTCTTTTCCTAGCTATGATTCGCGTTTTTATCGTCGACGACCACCCCCTCATCCGCGACGGCCTGCGCACGCTGCTCGCCGCCGACCCGCTGTTCGAGGTGGTGGGCGAAGCCAGCAACGGCCAGGCGCTGCTCGACCAGTTGCCCACCGTGGCCACCGACGTGGTGCTGCTCGACCTGAACATGCCCGTGCTCGACGGGCTGGCCACCACCCACCGCCTCCACGTCGAGCACCCGCACCTGCGCATCCTGCTGCTCTCCATGATGACCCACGAGCACACCATCGGCGAGGCCCTGGCGGCGGGGGCCCACGGCTACGTGCTCAAAAACGCCGACAAGTACGAGGTAGTGGCCGCCCTGCAAGGCGTGGCCGCGGGCAAGCGGTTCTTATGCTCCGAAATCGGGCTGGGCCTGTTAGAGAAAATGCTCCTCCTGGAGCCCAACCGCCCGAGCGCCGATGCGGCTCCCGGTATCCCCCTGACGCACCGGGAGCGGGAAATACTGCAACTAGTGGCCGCCGGGCTCACTAACCAGCAAATCGCCGACCAGCTCTTCACCAGCCGGCGCACGGTCGAGACGCACCGCCAGCATCTGCTGGAGAAAACCGGGGCCAATAATACCCCGGCCCTCGTAAAGTACGCCATGGAGCAAGGCTTACTTCAGAAATAATGGCTACTAGGGGCGGTTTCACGGACCTCGTTTACCTGAGTCTGTGATAGTAGGATTTTCAAATTTTCTACTAAACCCTCACGCTCATCTGGCGTCCGCTTGTCGAAGCCTTCTACCGCTTCGTTGAACGGCCTAGACGACGCGGTAGAGGCTCAGCATGACGGCCTGGATGGGTGCCCTAAATAGCCGCCTTATTCCCTAGTTAGGGCATCCTGTTGTGCGTTGCCCGACGCCCTTTTTACCCACCGCCCACCCAACTAATAAGCAAACGCCATGACCACGCCGCGCCCCACCAAAAAACAGCCCTCCCACCGGGACATTGTCGTCATCGGCGCGTCGGCCGGCGGGGTAGCGGCCCTGCTGGCCCTGGTGAAAACCCTGCCGGCCGATTTTCCGGCGCCCATTTTCGTAGTCATACACGTGGCGGCCGACTCGCCGAGCCTGCTGCCGCACCTGCTCAATTCGGCGTCGGCCCTGGAAGCCCGGCACCCGCACGACGGCGAAACCGTCCGGGCCGGCGTCATCTACGTGGCCCCGCCCGACCACCACTTGCTGCTCGAAGGCGACCGGGTGCTGGTGACGCGGGGACCCAAGGAAAACCGGTTTCGCCCCTCTATCGACGCCCTGTTTCGCTCGGCGGCCTACACCTACGGGCCCCGGGTCATTGGCGTGGTGCTCACCGGCTACCTCGACGATGGCACCTCCGGCCTGTGGAGCGTGCAGCGCATGGGCGGGCTGACCATCGTGCAGGAGCCCGACGATGCCGAGCAGCCGTCCATGCCCACTAACGCCCTCGAATTTGTAGCGGCCGACTACGTGGTGCCCCTGGCCCAGCTGGGGCCGCTGCTGGGGCGCCTCACCCGGGAGCGCGCCCCCGCCAAAACCCGCTTGCCCGCCGCCGCGCTGGACCTGCTCAAGATTGAGTTGACCATCGCCAAGCAGGGCGGGGGCTTCGAGCTGGGCATCATCGACAAGGGCAAGCTCACGCCCTTCACCTGCCCCGATTGCCACGGGGCATTGACTCAATTGATTGAGGGAAAGCTGATTCGCTACCGCTGCCACACCGGGCACGCCTACACCGTGAGCGCCCTGCTCAGCGAAGTCACCCAGTCGGTCGAGGGCCTGCTCTACCAGTCGATGCGCGGCCTGGAAGAAACCAAGATGCTGCTGCAAAACCTGGGCCGTCACTTCGCCGACGACCACCAGGACCCCGTGGCCGCGCTGTTTTTTCGCAAAGCCGACGAAACCGGCCAGCAGGCCCGCGTGGTGCACGACTCCATCCTCAAGCACGAGGCCCTGAGCGGCGACTTGCAGTTTGAGCGCAAAAAGCTGGCGTAGGCCGATTGTGCCTGTCAGCTTCCCTGCTTACTGAATCAACTAGTGCTGTTGTTGAGCGAAGGTAACCGCTTGAGGTAGTCTAGCTAAAAAGGGCAGCCCGGGGTTGCACTAAGATTCCATTAGGGTGCGCAAAACTTTGTTTCAAGACAGAGCTGACCTGAACGTGGCCCGCGCCCCGCACCACGTACACGCCGGAGCCAGTCCGCCCGGTAGCGCGGCCGTGCTGAAGCGTCGGCCGCGGCCAGTACCCGGCCCAGCGTGTTCAACACTTGCACGCCAGTACCGGCGGCTAGCAGGCCCGCCCTTACTATGGTAAGGCTTTCCCGCGACAGTAGCGCGGCGGGTAATTGCGCCCGCATGGCCCATCGTACACCGCACAAATGTGCCAGCAAAGCGCCCCACAGGCACCGGCACGTCCGTGCATATGTCGTTTTTTGGCGTTGTTTGCGGGCTTATTCATGATTTTAGCGGTGGGCTGCCCGAGAAAAGCGGGCTGGTGGCCGCTCTCGGGTCCAACTGCAACAGCAGTGCCGCGAGGCCTGCGCCATCGGGCAACCCCGGCTGCCGCCACAACTCCACGCCGTGGCGGAGCAGCACGCAAGTGGGCAGGTCCTGGACGTCGAAGCTATGGACGACGGCCGGGTGGTCGGCCGCGTCGACGGGCAGCACCTTGATGGCCGTTCCCAATTGCCGCTGTAACCCGTCGAGAGCCACGCGGGTCGCCGCTCGCTCGCGCCGCGGCCGACGTAGCCACCGGCAATAGCACCAAGAGCACCGTTGAGCAACCCGGCTGCGTGGAAAAAGTCGAAGGTACTGGCATGAGAACTAGGGCTAAAAGCAGGCCTATCCAAGGGGCAACGGCACGCGGGGCCCACGGGGCAGTTCCCGCCGCTCCTTCGCCGGTGGTGCCGGGGTAACGGCCCGGACAGGGACCTAAAATTACCAGCCTGCTTCAGTCGGTTACCTGACAATCGTCAGTCGGTCGCCTGACTCTTGTCAAGCGAAGCAATAAAAATTCCACCACCATTTAGTGCCGGCGCTGCTGTAGCCCTGCACCCTGGCGGCGGTGTAGCCCTCAGTGGCCGCGCTGCTGCCGGCCTGGCGGCAGGCCTTGGCTACGAGTTGCGGGCTGACAAAGGACTCGTAGCCGGCCGGGAACTGGTACCGCAAACGGTGCTGGCTGCTCAGGCGCAACTCACCCAACAAGTTGCGGCAAGCGCCGCCCATCCAAACCGCCTGCACTTGGCCGTTAAGGCTGGAAAACTCCCGGATGGGCGCGGCCGTGTCCGTGGTGCCGGTGCTCATGTGGACGTAGGCACCAACGCGAAAACCGTGTTCAGCCGCCTTGGCCTCTATTTCCTGGGGGGTAGGGTAATCCATAACGAAAGAACAAAAGGGGAAAAAAGATGGGGGAACGGGCCGCTAGGGCTAGGCGGCGACTGCCGGCGCGGCTGTAGTGTGGGCCTCGCTCATGGGGTGGTGGCTGCCCTTGGCCCCTTCGTAGAAGTAGTGCCACTGCGTTTTGCCGTAGTTCAGACGGTCTTTGTAAAGAGCCAACCCGCTAATTGTGTGGGTTGTGTGCGGGCTGAAAAAATGCACCTGGTGGCCCACTAGAAACTTGGGCGCGGGGTGTTGCTTGCCGGTGCTCACGTAAGCGAGTTGGCCAACGATGCTGCCCACGGCCTGCCCGCGCCAACGCAGCTCGTCCACGGGGCCAGCCTCGGCCCGCTGCTTCAGATACTCGACTTCCCGCGCCTGGTCGCGTAGGCCGATGGTGGCCGCGAGTAGGGCAATGGCCTGCTCGGCGGTGTCGGCAAAATATATCCGGTCGCCCTCCCCTGGCAGCAGCACCTCGAACTTGCCGCTTAGCAGTTGCTGGGTGTTCGGGTTGATGTAGTTAAAGCCCTGGTGCGTGGGCGGGGAAAGTAGCTCGTACTGGCCCGCGTCGTCGCTGTGGCGGTTATTTACCTCGATAGTGTAGGCGTAGCCATTCCAATAAATGGCGGTCACACTGCCCTGCACGTCGCGGTAACGGGTGCTGCGCACGGTGGCCCCAATGGCAATGCGGCCGGCGCGGGTTTCGATGGCGAGAAGGTTCGGTAACATACGGTTTTGCAATTGTAAAAAATAGGGTTAAGCGGCCTGCTGGCGGGCCTGATGCGCGGGCGGCTCCTGGCCGGCGCGGGCGGGGGTTGGTCGGAAGGCGGCCCGGATGGCTTCGCTGCGCGTAGCAGCGGTGCCGGCGCGGCGGCTGTTGGTGGCCCCGCGCCCCTGGCGCACTTCCCACGCCCACCGGCTACCCTGCCGGCGAACGTGGGCACGGAATGGCAGCATCGGTTAGTCGCGCTGCTCGTCCTGCGGGTGTTCTTCGCTATCCTGGTTGTCGTCGGTCAACTCGCCGCCCTCCTGGGGCGGGTATTCGGGTATCAAGTCGTCCGACCGATTAATGCCGGGGTCGTTGCCGTTGGCTTCCTCGGCCTGACTTAGTGCCTGCTCAGCCTCGGCCAGTTCGGCGGCCCGCCTGGCGGTGGCCGTGGCCTCCATAGCCCATTCGAGCACCTGCAATGCCGGGGCGCAATAAGATTCGCGCAGGGCTTTATCGCTGGCTTTCGGGAACAGCTTGCGGGCCTGGCGCTGCTGGCTGCGGTAGTGCTGGCGGTCTAGCTGCTCGCAGGCCTCGCAAACCGAAAGGGGCTGCGGCGCGACCTTCCGGGGCGCTAGCTCAATGCCAAAAAAGTGCCCTTGCGTTACGCCGTGGGCCTCTAAACGAACGGGCATCTTGTCCGGCTGGCAGATTACGCCCAAATACCCATCGGCGTGAAAGTAGGCTTTCACCTCGGCCGGGCCGAAGCTGTTCAGGTGGATATACACGCGGGCACCGATGGCCGGTACCTCGCCCCTACCCGACCAAATGAGGTCGGCCGGTAACCCGGCGCGAGTGGAAAAACCTACAAACCTGGGGCACTGGCCGGGGTCGCCTACCCAATCAAGGGGGCTAATTTGGGGCTGCTGCGGAGCGGGAGCGGGAGTTATCATAGCCTGTTTTTGCAATTGTAAAAATTGGAGTATGGCCGGCTAGTCGTCCTGGCCCTAGTCGTCCGGCTGTAAGTGGTATTGGCGCAACCCTTCGGACATCCGCTCATAGGCCAGCACGTAGGTAAAGAGGCCCAACCCAGCGAACAGTATGAGCAAGTCGCCCTTCTCGTTGCTCCACTGCGAGTAGTGGAGCCCGTCCGGGCTGGTAATGCCGCCCCCGCCCACCTGGGCAAAGCTGGCCGGTACATCGACCTGGCCCAAGCAGGTGGTAATGGTAATAAAATGGCTGTTCTGGATATTCTCCTGGGCCAACTTAATAGCCTGGTCAGGGGTCAGGGTGCGGGCTTGGGGCGGCATGGCGGCGGGGTAAAAAGGGAGTAGGAAAAGAACTAAGCCGCTAGGGCCAACTGACTGCCGAACACGCACCCGGCGCGGGGGCTGGGCTGGCGGCGGGCGCGTTTCACTGGCTGCTGCACCTCGACGACCAATCCCAAAAAGCCCGCTGCGTGGCAATACGCCTTCACCTGGGCCAGCTCGGCGTGGCCCTCGCGGCTTACCGTTACCGTGGCCCCTACCGGCGGCACCTGGCCCTGGCCCGACCAATGGAGCCCACCGGGCAACATCGTAAGCCGGGGCGCGGCCTCGAACTCGGGCAAGGGGGCCAGCAGCTGCTGGCGGGCATCCTCGCGGGCTTCCCACGCGGCAGCGGCGGTGGCCTTCTTGGCGGCAGCGGTAGTCCTCATGCGCTCCAAACGGACGGCGGGAATACGACGGGCGGGGCGGGTGGTGGTGGTGGCTTTCATGATGTAGGATTGACTAGGAGTAGAAAAAAAGAGACTAAAACCAAGGGTTAGCTTCCCATGCGGCCATGTCGGCGGCGCTTACCTGGGGCGGGGTGTGGTCGGCTTCGTCGGCGGGGTCGTAACGGTCGGCTGACACTTCACCGGGAGCGAAGTCGCAAAAATCAAAAGCCATAGTTAAAAGACTGTTTATTTGCAGGTTGCTTATATATACTAAACGAATAATGCTCCTATAAAGTTGCACAAAATACATCTTTATTTACGTAGTTTTTACATCTTTTTTGGCACGAAAAGTGGCTTTTCTCCCTCTTGTTCCTTTTTTACAATTGCAAAATCTTCCTCTTGTTTGCCTGCCCTGGGTCCGGCCGGATGACTCCGGCCGGACTGCTGCCCTTGGGCTACTCTGGGGCTTCGGTAGGCTCGGCTGCCTCGCCGGCTTCGTAGCTGGGCACTACTCCTAGAATGTGGTTTGCGGCCTTCTGTGCCTGGCTGGCGGCGGAAATAACCAGGCGCTTATCGTTGCGAAGGGCCTGCAACCAGTTAGCTATATAGCTGGCGCTGCTGGGCAGGGTCAGGCTCATATCGATGCCGGCCGCATTGCCCAAAAAGGCGGCGCTCAGCTCGGCTACTAATTCTTCCTTGGCGTAGGTCTCGCTCCCAAAATCGGCCTTCTCAGTGAGCGTGGCGCGGTCAAGGCGCTTGCTGTTGCCAGTGCTGTGGGCCAACTCGTGAAAGAAAGTCAAATAATAGTCCTCGGCCGTGTGAAAGTTGCTTGCCTCAGGCATAGTCACTAGGTCGGTACTCGTGCGGTAAAAGGCTTCGCTGCCGCCGTGGTTGATGCGGGGGCCGCCCACGTAGCCGGTTAGTATCTGCTCGGCTGCCTCCTGGGGCGTGTGCTCCCGGCTGGGCAGCTCGGGCAACCTCCACGCTACCCCGTCAATCTGCGCAATGTTAAAGACGGTGGAATACTGCAAGATGGCTACCTTCTTCTCCTGGCCTTTCGCGTCCTCCTTCTTACCTACCTTGTAGAAAACGACCGGCATCCCCTTCTCTCCTTTACGCACGCAGCCGCCCAACTCGCGGGCTTGATTAAAGGTCAAAAAATACGCCTGCTCGTATTTCAGCATCCCCAGCAAAAAGGCGTTGATGCCCTGGTAAACGCGCTTGCTCCGGTAGTTCCGGGGGGCACCGTGGGCCGCGTTCCAGCCCTGCTTCCACGGCGTTACGCCGTTCTCTAGCGCAAGAATAATGCGGTTAGTAATCACTTCGTAAACGTCGGTGCGGGGGGCAAAGGGTGCGGCGCTTTTCATGGTTTAAAGTGTTGGTTTTGTGCTTGCTACTTATACTTATCAAACGCAAAACACCTTTTTAATGTTGCATAAATTACATCTTTATTTAGGTATTTTCTACATCTTTTTATGGCATGGTTAGTGATTTTTTCCCCTTTTGTTCTCTTTTCCAGTCAATGCGGATTGTTGTAGTCACTAACACCTGCTATCTGAACCTTCCTTTGTTCGCGGTAGGGATGGGAAGGGAGCGACCAGCGGGAGCTGTGCGCAGCACCGCAGCGAAGCGGAGCCCTGGACAGCCCGGCCACCCGCCCAAAGGATAGATTTTATAAGTTGCCTCCTTTTTACAATTGCAAAATTCCTGGTCCACGTTTCATAAAAAAGACCCTACCGAAGCGGCAAGGTCTTTCTGAGATGGGCATTGCTGTAGGGGGCACTGAGGCAGATTCAGAGCCTAGGGCTACGCCTGCTTACTCTTTGGTGCTTAGCGTGTAAATTAGACCTTTGATAAGAAGAACTTCTACAGGCGAGGGCCACGGCGCACAGTCGGCGCGGGGGGCTCTTTGCCTAGGTCCGGCTCCGGGGCCACCACGTTTTTGGGGGCCTTCAGGCTGTTTTTCAACTCGTCGTTCCAGTCGTTGGCCCGTGACTTATCCAGCTCCAGCTTGGCCACCATCGGAAAAACATTGATGAGCGCCTGGTTGAAGAAAGCCAGCGTTTCGAGTCGCTTGGGCACGTGGAACTGGTAGCTGTGGTCCCCTACCCTACCGGCTTTGATTAGCTCGGCCTCCAGCGTGGGCGACGCGGGCCCCTCTGGGCCGGCTACTTTGCGGTACTCGTCTGTCACGCGCTGGTTGTAGGCCTTCGCCTCGCGGTGCAGCTTGCTGATGGGCTCGTCCTGCACCGAGTGGATGGCCACCGTTAGCAAACCGGGCAAGGTGCGCACAATGCCCATCGGGGTGGCGGGGCGCGCCAGGCCCACAATCAGGCGAGTATCAAATACATGCCCCTCCAGGTTATTATCGAGCGCCAGCTTCACCGTTTTAAGGTTGTGGTTCTCGACCAGGTGCTTGATTTCCGTCACCTTATTATCGGTCAGCTGACCCGAGGTGGAGGCGTACAGCGCGTTGGTGGGCTGCTTGAGCTGGTAATGCGAAAGCGCGTCGATGGCGCTCTCGGCGACCACCAGCGTGGTAGTTCTGGAATTCGTATTGGAGAGCCACAGAGCCGACGAATTGAGGGAGTCAGCGGCCTGGCCCTTAAACCCGTTGGCCTTGATTTCCAGCCCGACAATACTGTCCTTATACAGCTGCGGAAACGCGGTATTGACGAACTTGTACGCGCGGCCATCCTTGCTCACCCCGGTGTGCACGTGGTTCAGAATGCGCCCGGCAAACAAGGGGCTGGCCAGCGTCTCGGGGCTCAGACCCCGCGCATTCAAATAGGCTGTATCGGTGAGGGGTGTTGTCAGGCGCAGGAAATCGGGCACGTAGCTGTCGCCGCGCTGCACCGGCTCGGTGCGCTGCTGCAACTGGTGGCTGGTGTGGCGCTCCGCAGCCGGCAGGTTCAGGAAGCGCTTGGCGTTTTCAATCACGCTGGCCCAGATATTCTTGCCGGGGGCGGCAGTAATCCCATCGATGCGTGGATTCTCGATGCGGTGCTTGAGGAAGTCAATGACGCTCCCTTTGTCGCGGTCATCGGCCCGGTTGAAGTAGAGGTAGTCGCCCGAGGGTGCCTTATAAATAATCACCTGGTCTAGCCCAGACTTTCCCTTGTAATCGAAGGTGTGAAACTTGCCTTTTTCGATATCCGCGCCGCTTTTAGCCCGGTTGTGCTGGTAGCCGAGGGTGAGCACTAAATCAACCAAGTTGATGTCCTTCTTGACTTGATTAAAATTGAGTTCAGGTTCGCGGGGCTGTTGCATGTGAAAGAGAAGTAGGGTAATAACAGAAAATCAGCCCCTGCATCCGCAAGGGCTGATTTTCTGGTCTAGTCGGGCAGGCTACAAGCGCACGCCGCGCCGGCGTGCTGGCTCCTGGGTGTAGTTCTGGTTCTGGTTTTGCTCCTGCGCGGCGCGGGGCTGCGAGTCGCGGAACGTGAGCTTGCGGGCTAAAGGGTCGAGCTGCACCGTGGCATCGACCAGCTGCTGCTTGCTGTTGGTCATGCCCTCAATGCGCGTCGGGCGGCCTTCAAGCAGCTGCTTGGCTTGCTCGGCGCTCAGCTTCACGCCGTGCACCTCCTGGGGCACCGTGATGCCGTCGCGGCGCACGGCCACCACGCGCTTCATTTCTTTGTCAACGGCCAGGTAGGCGGCAAATGACTGGCCTTTGCCATCCTGGAAGCCCTCGGCCAGCGGTACCACGCCGTTGGCCTGCAACTGCACCTGCATGGCCGGCGTGATTTCCTTGCCCAGAATCTGCTTGGGAATCTCCAGCTCATGCTTGGGCAAGTCCACCCGCAGGCTCGCCACGCCCTGGGCGTCGCGTTGCAGCACGAGCTTGGCCTCGAAGGGCACGGCTACCCCATCGGAGGTTGGTAGCACAAATGGCAGCAGGTCCGTCTTTTTTCCTTCCAGTAATTTTTGCAGCTGGCCCGACTTTTCCAAATCAGCCACCTGCACACCCACCTTAGCTAGCTCCTCAGCCGAAATATCGGCCCGCGTGAACTGGGCCGCCGGCGTGGGCTGCGAGGCGACCTGCGGAGCCTGGTGCTGCACCGGAGCGGGCTGCTGCGCCTGGTACACCGTCTCGGTCGCGCTGAAGCCTACGAGGCCTTTTTCCGTCACGCGCCAGCCGTCGGCCGTGCGTTCCAGCTGGGTAGGCGTCTCAACGGCCAAGAAGGTTTTACCAGGCTCGGGCCGGCCACTCAGGTGGTAAGCGTTATCCATGCTATCCCGCAGCGAGTTCACCAGGCGCCCATCGGCACCGGGAGCTGGCAGCAAAATGGCGCGGTTGCTATCCTGGGGGTTTACCTGAATCTGAAATATGGAGTAGTGCGCGGGCTGGCGGCTCAGCACATCCTTTCGAATAACACCATCCGACATGGGCGGGGCAGCGGAGTAGATAATTTCTCCACGGCTCGGGGCCGCCGGCGCTGGCGCAGCCTGGGCAACGGCCGGGGCCTCTTTGGCCACCGCGGCGGCTGGCGTGGGCGCTATTTGTTGCGCGGGACCTACCTCCGGCTTGAATACGTTGCCCTGAGTATCGGTCAGGGCAAGTTTGCCCTTAGTCACTACCTCCCAGCCCTTCTCCGTCTGCTTCATCTGGCCCGGCTCGGCTAGCCCGACGTGGGCAATCTTGTGGCCCGACGTGGGCAGCTGGTAATCAAAGAACTTGCCCAGGCTGGCAATGCCGTCGCCAATGAGCCGCTGCTGATTCACCTGCGGGTTGATACCGAACTCCCCCTGACTGGTAATGGCCACGTTTAGCTGTGGGCTTGCCTGGCCCACCGCCTTGCGGCTTTCGATGATGCCCGTTTCGGTCGAAGGCGCATAGCTGTCGTAGGCGGGGTAAGCCTGGAACTTCGGGGACTCTTGCTGCGCGGGGGCAGGCTGTGGCGCGGGCGCGGCTACCTGGGCGGCGGGGGCCTCCACCGGCTGAGCAGCGGCACTAGGTGCGGGCGCGTCCTGGGTCACGGTAGGCTTCGGCGCGGGCTTCGCCGTGCCCAGCTGCTGGGTGCGGGTGAAATTGTCGGTAAAGTTGCTGACGAAGCTCACCACTACCCCGTTGCGAACGGTGATATTGAGCATTCCGTCCTTGTCCAGCTTGTTGCCGGCCCGCCGCAGGTCTTTGGCCTCCGGCATGTTTTTCAAAGCCGGGTCCTGGTCGATGGCTTTGTAAACGTTGGCCAGCAGGTCTTTTATCGACTCTTCTTTGGCGGGGGCCTGGGCTTGGGCCGGCGCCGGGGCCTGCTCCATCGACTTCGTTTGCAGGATGGCGTTGGCCACCAGCTCCAGTTGCTTCGCTTCCTCGGGCTTGCCACTCTTGCGCAGGGCGGCGGCCACCGGCAGGGCATTGCGGATAAAGTCGTCGCGGTCATCACCCGCCACCTTCGTCTTGGCCGCTGGCCTAGTGGCGGGCTTTATCTGCGCGGGGGCCGGGGCTGCTTTGGCCGCCTCCTGTACTGGCGGCTGCGTTGGCGCAGGGGCTCGGCTGGCCACCTTAGCGGCCGGCGCGGCTTGCTGTTGCACCTGCTGCTTTTCTTCGGGACTAACCAGCACCGCAAAGCTGTTTTTTAGCTGTTGCAGAATGGGGCGTGTGTTAACAATCTCGTTGCTATCGAGCAACTTAATAGCATCCTTGGTCTGCTGCACCTGCTTGGGGGTCAGCGCCGCGCCCTGCTCTACGGCAGCGGCTATATCCTGCATCTGCGTATTGGCTTTGCCGGTGCCATCAGTCGCTAGCAGGGGTATTCTGGCCCAGTCCGCAGCTTCTACAAACTGGCGGCGGGTTTCTTCTAAAGTGGTGGGCGAAGCAGCAGGTGGGGTAACCTGCTGCCCACTCCCGACCTTTTGTTCATTCTGCTCAGACATAGTGCTGTTAGTAAGTTAGTTGCATTCTCACCCCGGCCTTCCAAGGGCTACTAGAAACAAATATACCAAGCCTAAACCTGAATTCTCATTTTTCAATAGTTAATCGTTTTATTTCTCATTAGAGAATCATTTTATAAACTACGTTGTTAAGCATTCTAACAAACTATCTACTTCTTTAGCAAGTAGTTGCTTAAATTCTGCTAATTTTGATTCTACCAGATGCGCATCAATGGCTCGCGTAGTATCACTTAATGCCATCTTTGAAACCGTTGTATTATCAGGGAGGATAATCCAGCTTATATTGTAGCCCCGCTGGTGATAAAAAAAGAGAATAGTTAGGCAGACCTCGATACTACCCGAGAAGGTTTGCTCCAGGCGGGCCACCACGTTGCGCGTGAGGCCGGTTTCCTCCGCCAGGCGCACCTGCGACCAGGCATCCTCCCCTGGGCAAGCCAACTCGTCGCGCAGCTGGGCGAGTCTCTTACCTATCTGTTCTCTATTTATCATGCCTTCGCGGGTTTACTTTTCACTAGATGCGTCAGAAGAGGGTCACGTTTAATCCGGCTTAGCTCGCTCACAACCATAGCGGCAATATCGGCCTTGATAGTGTTGTAGTTAGCGCGGATTATTTGTTCTGTCTCGTCCTCCCCTGTCGCGGAATTCGCAAAACTAGTGATGTCGGGGATAGGTTGGTAAGCCTCCTCTTCACGTTTTATCTTGGCTACGTCCACTAAAATCTTGGCGTGAAATACCTTTTGCTCTATTTCCTCCCCAAAATTGTCGGCCACGGCCCCCACGAAAGTACCCTGCGTGAGGCCCGATATCTTACTGGCCGGAATCATGCTATCGAGCTGCGTTGAAATGCTGCTGCTCGTGTCCTTACTATTGATACTCAGCGACTGGCGTTTCTGCAAGATACGCCCAAACCGCTTGGATAGCGCCTCGGCACTCTCGCCCGTCACCTGGCCGGAAACTACGTTGCCGAGCGTGTTCTGGATTACCGTCGATTCTGCTTTGCCGTAGTCGCGGTCCAGCTGAGATTTATCCTGAATACCCAGGCAGGTGCTCACTTTGTTGCTGCGGGCCGTGGCAATGAGCTTATCCAAGCCTTTGAAGTAAATCGTCGGCAGCTCGTCAATGATGATGGACGACTTGAGCTTGTGCTTCTTGTTGACCAGCTTCACGAGGCGGGCATTATAGAGACCCAGGGCGGCCCCGTATATCACCTCCCGGTCGGGGTTGTTGCCCACGCAGAGCACCTTCGGCTCGTCGGGGTTATTGATGTCGAGCGTGAAATCGTTGCCACTCATCACCCAGTAGAGCTGCGGGCTGGCCATGCGGCTGAGCGGAATGCGGGCCGAGGCAATCTGGCCTTCCAGCTGCTCGCGGGCGTCGCCGTCGAACGCATCGATGAAGGGCCGCACGTAGTTTTCAATCTCGGAATAGGAGCCCAGAATGGGGAACATCTCCTCGTACTTGCGGCCCAGAAATTCAATCATGTGGGGGAAGGTGCAGTACCTACCCCCCTCGTAGATTTTCAGAAACCAGATGATGGCGGCCACGAAGTTGATGGGCGATTCGACGAAGAAATCGCCCTGTTTCTGAATCCACGTCTTGTTGAGGTTCAGCATGATGGTGGCCGCCGATTCGTAGGCATCGACAATATCGGTCATCATCGAGGGCAGCAGCGGGTTGCAGCGGTGGCTCTTGGTCGGATTGTCGAAGTTGATGACGTAGAATTGCACCGGCTCGGCGTACTTGTCCTGGTTCTTCAGCAGCTCATTGTACACGATGGTGCTCAGGTCGGGAAACTTGAAGTCGTACACGTACATCGAAAAGCCCTTGTTGAGGTGCTGCTTGATGAATTGGTTGATGACCGCGAAGGTCTTGCCCGAGCCCGGCGTGCCATACACCACCGTACCCCGGAACGGGTTGACGATGTTCACCCAGCCCTTGCGCTGCTTCTTTTGGAGCTGGTAGCTGGTGGGCAGGTTCACCGAGTACTCGTTTTCCATCTTGCGCTCCTCCTGCGGGAACGTCTCATTTTCCAGGTTGAAAATGTCGCCCATAAGGTTCACTTTCAGCATCCGACTCAGCAGATTGCCGGCGCGCAGCAGCAGCAGAAATCCCAGCGCCGTAGTGCCGGCATACAGCGCCGTGACCAGGGCCGGGGCGGCGGGCAAGGCGAGCAGGAAACCGTTGCCGAAAAACACCCCGGCCCCGAGCACCAGGTACACCAGGATGGGCGGCCAGGTCTGCGTTTCGCTGAGCTTGCCCCGCGTGCCCAGGCAGGAGAGCGTCAAAAACACAGCGGCGGCCCCCTTGGTCACGTAGGGCGCGTAAAACAGGGCCGTTTTCGTGCTGAATCGGGCCAGAATATTGCCCAGCCAGGCGGCCGTAAGATGCTGCTGAGTAAAGTAACCGTAGCAGTAGTAGTACAGGTGCAGCAGCACCAGGGCGACGCTAATCAGGCGCATAAAGTCCATGATTTTACGCATTGCGCGTTCATCTTCCATAAGGATTAGGGTGAGGGGTGAGAGGAAATCTTAGGTAGTGGGTATGTGATTGGAAGCCCTAGAACCTGCCTTGCTGGCGCTCTGGTGGCCGTCTTGTTAGGTGACGGCTAGGTGATTTTGGCCTATAAGCCCGGTCGCCGGCGACGCTTCTTCGCCGTATTTTCGTTGCGCTCGGCATCATCGACGCCAGCGCCCTCGCTACCCTCCTCCTCGAAGCTGAGTAGCGGCCCGGCCTGGCCAGCGGCCGGCGTTGTACCCTGGCCACGGCCTGGGTCTGGGCCGCCTGCACCGGGCCGCGCCTGGTCGGCCGTGCGCAGGGCCTCGCGGCCGAATGGGCTAAAGTGGTCGCGCAGTTGCTTGGCCTTTATCCCGACATCGCTACCCTTCACGCTGGTTTTCTGGTACCGAAAGCTGGTACCCACCAGCACGCCCTTGGCGTCGCGCTTCAGCGTGGGCTCAATCTCTTTTTCCTGGAGGTGCGCCACCAGCTTTTCGAGCGAGTTGATGCGTGGGTCAGCCAGGGCGGCAGTGAGCACTTCGCGCACGTGGCCCCGCGTCGCCTCCTTGCCGGGGTCGAGGTCTTTGGTGGTGTGCCGGCGCTCGGGCAGCGCTTGCAGGCCCAGCTGCTCCCGAATCTTTAGGGTAGCCTTCACATTGCGGGCGTAGTTCTGGCTCGTGTCGAGCGCCGCCCCACCGTCCATCGGCACGCGGTTGATGTAGATGTGTACGTGGGGGTGCTCCTTATCCTTATGCTCGTAAACCGCCACCTGGTGCCGCTCCAGGCTGGCGCCCATCAGCTCGCAGTAGAGGGCCGCAGCTTTCAGCTTCTGCTCGCGGGTGACTTTCTCCCCAGGGGCCCACGACAAAACCGTGTGCCAAACCGGCTGCTGAATCCGGCTGCTCATGCTGGCCACTGCCTGCATCTCGGCCGCAATCTGGCGCGCATCCTGGCTACCCACGTTAGCCACGCTTAGCAGCTCCGATTGCTTGTTGATACGGTCGGAACGCAAGCCCGCGCCGTACTCCAAGGCCCCCGTAAAATCATTCCCGGTAACAGTCTTGGCTATCATCGCAACGTCTCCAGTAAGCGGTTCACTAGTTCATTCAGCGCCTCAATGCCGACGCCTGGCAGCTTGCCGGCATTGGCCAGCTTCGTGAGTTGGTTCAGGTTGTTGCCGGCCCCGCCCAGCTGTCGGCGTAGTTCGACAGGCACCCGCTCAACTATCTGCTTGTCCAGGGCTACCCGTCGGCAATACTCCGAAAAGCTGAGGCCTGCTTGGCTGGCCTTAGCTTCCATTTTCTTTACCTCTTCGGGGGTAGCACGGAAGCGTTTTACTACTTCCTTGTTCACTTTTTCCCGCGGTGGCTGCGGTTCTGGCTCTTCCATATTGACATGGTCTGCGATGTTCTCAGCAAGACAAGGAGAAATAGCTTGCGTCAATTTCTCCGTTGACTTTGTAGGCGCAAACCGAAGGTTTGTGGCTACAAAGTCATGGCTTGCTGGATACGTTAGGGGTATTTTAGCGAGTTGGCAAAGCGCTTCCGTGAGCACCCAAAATCGGGCCTGCTAGGTGAGCTGATTGAGCCATATTTTGTATCAATCTATCAGAACTGCTACGTAACAGTTCTAATAGATTGATACAAAATATGTTTGATAAGTATGAAAGCTTGTATTTTGATAAAAAATATGATTTGTAGATTTTATGTCTGGTAGTATGTTTAGTGAAAAACATACTTCGTTTTTTTCTAGGCTTGTAGTAGGATAGTTTTTCAAGCTCTTTTCTAGGTAGTTTTACTCGTCTCCGGTTAACAAATATAACAACCTATTAAAATCATTTTTAAATCTTTGTTCTCATAACTGTTGCTTTTTGAATCAATCAAACTAATTTTGCCAACAGTGAAAGAGTGCAAGGAATTCTTTGGCCAGTTCCAACAGTCCAGCTTCCCTCACCTTTACTAACCCCCAAGACTCGTTCACATGAGCACCACCAAGTACATCTCCATCTCTTCCCAAAAGGGGGGCGTGGGCAAGACCACCATCAACATCCTGGCGGCTTCGGCTTTCCACTTCCTGGCCAACCAGAAGGTGGCGGTCATCGACTGCGACTACCCCCAGCACTCGCTTGAAGGACTGCGGAACAAGGAGTTGGAGCTACTCAAGAATAGTCCCGATAAAAACGCTGAATTCCAAGCCCTAGGTCGCCAGGCCTACCCCATTGTAGCCTGCGAGGTAAAAGATGCCCTGAGCATTGCCAAGCAGATGCAGGGGCAGTTCGACCTTGTGTTCATCGATACACCGGGCACCATCAACGTACCGGGCATCATCGAGCTATGGAAACAGCTGGACTACATCTTCATGCCCCTGGAGTCGGACCGCCTCAGCGTAGAGGCCACCATTCCCTATGCGCAGGTACTAGAGAAGTTTATCAAAGGCCAGCCCGGCAGCCAGCTAAAGCAGTACTATGCTTTCTGGAACAAGCACATCAAGAGCGAGAAGCAGGATTTTACGAGTGCACTGAGGAGTACTTTGCCGAGCTAGGCATCCCCTTCCTCAAGAGCCGGTTGGAGCACAGTGTGAACTACAAAAAGGACGCCATGCGCTCCACAATG
Source organism: Hymenobacter sp. PAMC 26628 (assembly GCF_001562275.1). Taxonomy (NCBI): domain Bacteria; kingdom Pseudomonadati; phylum Bacteroidota; class Cytophagia; order Cytophagales; family Hymenobacteraceae; genus Hymenobacter; species Hymenobacter sp. PAMC 26628. The sequence continues at coordinate 16,554 of NZ_CP014303.1, read as the reverse complement.
TTTCCGCTGGGAAATGAATTTAAGCGCTTAGGAATTAGCAGCTTGATTAAGGAAATAGCCGAGATTATATTCGGTGCTGCCCCCGCCCAAGCCGCTGATAAAGTGGCAGCAACGAAAGAAAGCAAAGCCCTTTAATCCGCTAGCATCATGGCCAAACATAACCCCGCCGCCTCCCCCGCCAGCGACCTCGCCAACGTGATGAGCTTCGTAGCCAACCGCACTGCCGAGCCAGTTCCTACCCCGGTAGCTGAGCCAGCTCCCGCCCTGGTTGCTGAGCCGGCCCCAGTAGCCCAGGCTGCCCCAGCGGCGGCCCCCGCTGCCCCTGCTGAACCTGAGCAAGCTGTCGATAATCAGTTAACCACAGGGAAAAAGAGGCGGCCCCGACCGAGACAGTTGATTACGCGAGCATGTTTCTGAAGCCGGTTCGCACTCGCAAGACCAAGGCTATTTACGTGGACGAGGACCTGCACACGGCGCTATCTACCCTTACCCAGGCCGGTGGCGTCGGCCTGGCGGACCTGCTCATCAACATTGCCAACCACCACTTCGATACTTTCCGCCCGGCCATTCGCCAGTTCCTGAATGACCAGGAGAAGCTAAAGAAAAAGAAGCTACCCTACTAATCCCCCCTCACTCTAAGGATTTAATTATCACGCCCTTAAAATAGGCGTGCTAGCCACTGCTTTGCCTTTTTCCCACCACTTAATCAGCAACGAATATGTTCAAAGCTATCTCGTGGGGCCAGTTCACCGGTTTCGTACTTCTGGGCCTGGCACTCTACTATGCCTACGTCGGGCTAACCTACTACCGCGCTGAGCTGCTCGGCTTGGCCAGGGGTAAAGGCAAAGCCGCGAACGACGCCCCGGCCCCGGCACGCCCCTTGGCCTCGCTCATCGGCAGGGGGCCACTTATTGCCAGGCCAGCCATCATCCCACCAGCTGCACCGCCCGAAGTGGCCGGGCCAGATGCGGCCCCGGCCAAGAAACCAGGTGGGGTAGGGGAGGGGCCGGAAAGCACCGAGGAAGATGCGGAAATGGCCGCCGATGGGGTAGGGGAGGAGTTGGCTGAAGAAAACCAGGAGCTAGGTGATTTATCGGTTTTTGATTTACCTATTGTCGAGGTTTCAAATAACTTTAATGATGGAAATACAATCGATAATGTTTCATTTGATGCAAAAGCGATTAATTTTACTGACCGAAACGGTGCCGATTCGTTCCAAGGCACCGAAAGCGGGGTGGAAACCGCGACTGAGGACTACGACCCCAGCTTTACCATCGGCGTTGCCCAGCTCGGCAACTACTTCGAGCGCGCCGCTGAGGGTCAGCTTACTCAGGATGAACTAGTCGAGCAAGAGCCAGCACTGGAAAACACCGACCTACTGGTGGCCTTCTTTCAATCCAGCTCTAAGAGCGCCCAGCAAGCCACCTCGCACTTGTACGCCGGAGTGACGGAACCGACTCTTGACTAAATGATTTAGCAGTATTTTTTTCTTCCTTTTTCACCTATTCCATTCCCCATCTTTTCTCCAAAGCCATGTCAACCAACCTCACTCGCCGCGCTGCCAAGCGCATGAACAAAGCCCTCAGCACCGGCCTGCTCGTGCTGGGCACCACCAGCGCCGCCCTGGCCCAGGGTGGCCTCAACGCCGGCAAGCAGGGCATTCAAGATGCTACCACTGCCATTGCCGGCTACTTCGACCCCGCTACCCTGCTCATCTACGCCATCGCGGCCATCGTGGGCCTGGTGGGGGCCGTGAAAGTGTTCAGCAAGTGGAACTCGGGCGACCAGGATACCCAGAAGTCGGCCATGAGCTGGTTCGGCAGCTGCATCTTCTTGGTGGTCGTGGCCACGGTACTGCGCGCCTTCTTCCTGTAAGCCGATGGGCCACTACCCACTGAACAAGGGCATCAACAAGCCCATCGAACTCAAGGGGCTAGTGGGCTCGCGCTACATTTTCATGTTAGTGGCCGGCCTCGGCGGGGTGTTTCTGGGCTTCATCGTCCTGCGCATCGTCGAGGCTAACGCCTACCTCTCGGTAGCGCTGGCGCTGGGCGGCGGCTTCGCCTGGGTGACGCGGGTATTCGCCCTCAGCGCCAAGTACGGCGAGCACGGTGCCATGAAGCTGCGCGCCAAGAGCCGCCAGCCCCAACGAATTGTTAGCCGTAACGCTCGCCTTTTCAAAGATTTAAAGCAGTCATGAGCAATCTACTCCTCAACTCGGCCACGCTCGAAAGCAAGCAGCCCATCTACCGGGTGGAAAGCAACTGCCTTATCAGCAAGAACGCCGACGTCACGGTGGCCTACCGCCTGGAGCTGCCCGAAATCTTCACGCTATCGGCCGGCAACTACGAGTCGCTGCATTCCGCTTTCAGCAAGGGCGTCCGCATCCTGCCCAATCACACGGTGGTGCACAAGCAGGATTGGTTTGTGGAAGACCAGTACACGCCCGAGTTTGGGGAGGACGATACCATGCTCTTGCACGCCTACAACCTCCACTTTTACGAGCGGCCGTTCCTCAACCACCACTGCTACCTCTACCTCACCAAAACGTCCTCGGCACGCGACTCGTGGAATAGTATGAGCACCATGCTTTCCCGGTCCAGCATTGTGCCCAAGGACATGATGAAGGACGAAGTGTTGAACGAGTTCTTTACCGCCGTAGGCCAGTTTGTGCGGGTACTTTCCGATGCCGGTATTACCCTCACCCAGCTGACGGACGATGAGATTTGCGGTACCGAAACCAAAACGGGCATTCTGGAAAAGTACCTGTCGCTCGACCTGCGCGACAAGTCGCCGGCGGTGGATATCGACTTCACCAACGGCCTGAAAGTAGGCCCTAGGGCGTGCAGCTGCTTCTCGCTGGGCCGGCTCGACGACCTGCCCTCCGCGCTGCAAACCGAAGGCAAGTACGGGCCGCTGAGCAAGGATAATTCCCCATTCTACGTGGGGTTTGCGGCCCCGCTGGCCCTGCTGCTGCCCGTCAACCACATCTATAACCAGTACGTGTTTGTCGATGACCACAAGAAGGCTATCAAGAAATTCGAGAAGAAGCGCGACAACATGAACTCGCTCGCGGGCACCTCCCGCGAGAATGCCATCAACAAAGAGTTCTACGACCGCTACCTGAACGAAGCCATCTCCGATGAAAAGCTAATCGTGCGGGCGCACGCCAACGTGCTGGCCTGGACCGAAAATCCCAACGAGGAAAAGGCCCTGCGCGAAGCGGTGGGCTCGGCCATCAACTCGCTCAACTGCGCCGCCCGGCAGAACACAGTCGATATCGGGGCCCTGTACTGGGCGGGCATTCCGGGCAACGCCGGCGACTTTCCCGGCGAGGAGAGTTTCTACACGTTCGAGGATGCCGCTACCTGCCTGTGGAATGTAGAAACCAACTACCGCGACTCCTCTAGCCCGTTTGGTATCAAGCTCAGCGACCGCATCAGCGGCAAGCCCGTGCACGTGGACTTGTCGGACGAACCCATGAAGCAGGGCATCATTAAAAATCGCAATAAATTCGTGCTAGGGCCCTCCGGCTCGGGCAAGTCGTTCTTTACCAACGGCATGGTGCGCCAGTACCACGAGCAAGGGGCGCACGTGCTGCTCGTTGATACCGGCAACAGCTACAAGGGGCTGTGCGAGTTGAAAGGCGGGGTATACTTCACCTACGAAGAAGCCAAGCCCATCAGCTTCAACCCGTTCTACGTGGAGGGCCGGCCCGACGTGGAGAAGCGCAAAAGCCTACACACCCTGATTTTGACGCTCTGGAAGCTGGCCGATGAGAAGGTTACGCAGTCGGAATCGGTGTCCATCTCGAACGCCATAGCCCAGTACTACCAGTTGCTGGAAAAGGAGCCAGGCCTCCCGGCCAGCTTCAACACGTTCTACGAGTTCCTGAGCGGCCCCTACCGCGCCCACCTCGATACCGAGAAGGTGCGGGAGAAGGACTTTGACATTCACAATTTCCTGTACGTGCTCGCGCCCTACTACCGGGGCGGGGAGTACGACTACCTGCTCAACTCGGAAAAGCAGCTCAACCTTACCAAGGAGTCGTTCATTGTATTTGAGCTGGATAACATCAAAGACCACCCGATTCTATTCCCGGTGGTGACCCTCATCATCATGGATACCTTCTTGCAGAAGATGCGCCAGCTCGACGGGGTGCGCAAGATGATTCTGATTGAGGAGGCGTGGAAGGCGCTGGCCACGGCCAACATGGCCGAGTACATCAAGTACCTGTTCAAAACCGTCCGCAAGTTCTTCGGGGAAGCCATCGTCGTGACCCAGGAAATAGAAGACATCATCGGCAACCCGATTGTGAAGGATACCATCATCAATAACTCGCATTGCAAAATCATGCTGGATATGAATGACTTCCTGAGCCGCTTCGATGACATTCAGCGGATGATGAGCCTCTCCGATAAGGAGAAAGACCTCGTGCTTTCCATCAACCGCAACAACCGCCCCGGTGCCAAGTACAACGAAGTGTTCATTACCCTCGGCGGGCGCGTATCGAAGGTGTACGGCGTCGAAGTATCGAAAGAAGAGTATGTAACCTACACCACCGAGCAGACCGAGAAGATGCAGCTGTTCCAGAAAGTGAACGACGGCATGGACATTTCTTCGGCCATCCAGGCCTACGCTGACGAGCTGCGCGCCGCCTAATTTCTTTTCCCCACCTCCCCATGAAAACGTGCCCTCTCTTCCTCCTCGCCGGCCTAGCCACGCTGGCCACCAGCTGCGGGCAGGATGCCGCCTCGAAAAAGCTGGCCGACGATACCGAGGCCCGGGTAGTGGCCAGCATCAAGCAAGTGCTGGTGCAGGGCCCCAGCCAGGGCGACTTTACAAGCCAAGTGCACACTTGGTATCAGAGTGAGGTGCCCAACATCATCAAGCTCGACCCGAGCGCCGCGGCCGTGTACGAGAATCACGCGACCATTTTGAAGGAGGTGGCCACCAACGAGACGAAGCTAGCCAGCGACCCCATCCTGACGCCCGAGCAGGGCCAGGGGGTGCGAGCCACCTACCAAAAGCTGGTCGATGAGAGCACTACCAATGTGCAGCAGCTGACCAACCTGGCCAGCAGCAAAACCACCATGAGCGAGGCCGAGCAGCGGCAATTCGTGGCCGGCCTGGCAACTAAGGAGAATCATCAGCTTCAGTTGGTGCAGTACTTCAGCAAGCGCACGGCGGCCACCATCGACCTGAAGACGCGGCAGAAAAAGTCGCGCGCGTACAATCAGCAGGTGTGGGGCCACGAATAGCCTTACCCGAGCCCCACTAACCCCCTTTTAGGTGATGAAAAAAACACAGTTTACGCTGTGCCTGGCCGCGCTGTGCCTGTTGGGCAAGCCCGCCGCCCACGCGCAGGCGGTCGTTTCGGCCCCCGTGCTGGAAGGCACCAACTTCATTCAGACCGGCTTGCAGGCCACTTTGAAGGCCTTGAACGCCAAGGCCAACACCTTGGCCGATGACGGCGTGGTTGAGCAGGTGCTGACCAAGGGCTTTACCGAAAAGAACATGCTCCTAGCCAAGGACTGGTACGATGGGCTGCTGGCCATCAGCAATACCATCAAGAAGTACCGGCGCGTGCAGCACATTTTCGAGCGCCAAACGGCCATTATCACCATCTATTCGAACTACATCGGGCAGTTCAAGGCCGACCCGAATCTGACGCCGGGCCAGGTCGTGGGCATGGTAAAGGGCTACACGACCCTGATTCAGGAGAGTGCCACCTACCTCGATGACTTATCGGCCATCGTCTCGCCGGCGCAGTCGAAAATGACCGATGCCGAACGGATGGAGCTGATTGATACGCTCGACGACAAGGTGACGCACCAGTACGAGCTGGTGAGCTACTTCACCCGGCGCAACATGGCCATCTCGACGCAGCAGGGCCAGGCGGCCAAAGATGCGGCGAAGCTGAAGGCCCTCTACGGCATCAAATGATGAGAAAGCTTCTCACCATCGCCGTTCTGGGTGGGGTAGGCCTGCTGGCCCGCCCCGCCCACGCCCAGTTCGTGATATCGGCTCCCATTGCCGAGGGCCAGGCCACCAAGCAGGCCGGCCACCAGGGCATTCTGACCGTGCTCAAAGACCTGGGCAATACCATTGTGAAGAAGGGCAACGACACGCAGGCCATCATCAAATCGCTGGAAGACCAGACCGTGCAGATGCACGACGAGTGGTACAGCAGCCTGCTCAAAATCAACTCGGTGGTGAGCAATTACCAGCAGGTCAAAACCATCTGGAGCTACCAGAACCGCACGCTGAGCCTCTACACGCAGAACATCACCCAGCTGCGCAGCAACCCCTACCTGACGCCCACCCAGATTCAGGGCATGGTGAAGGGCTACACGGTGCTGCTGTCGGAAAACGTGGGGCTGCTCGATGACCTGACCACCATCCTCACGCCGGCGGCCGCGAAGATGACGGATGCCCAGCGGCTCAAGTTCATTAACAAGATTTCCGACAAGGTAACCCATCAGTATCAGCTCGTTGCCTACTTCACCAAGCGCAACCAGGCCCTGGCCACCCAGCAGACCCAAAACGCCCTGGACACGCAAACGCTCAAAAAGCTCTACGGGCTCTAATCGCTATGACGCTCCTTACTTTCCTCCTCCAAGTTTCCATTCCGGTCAAGTCGCTGCAAGAATTGCTCGACAACCTCTACAACGAGATGCTGCCCCTGTGCGCCGACCTCGTGAACGTGGGCCGCGCCTTGGGCGGGCTGGGCGCGCTGATTTACATCGCCAGCAAGGTGTGGCGCCACCAGGCCGCGGCCGAGCCCATCGAGTTTTTTCCGCTGCTGCGCCCCTTCGCCATCGGCCTGGCGATTACCCTTTTCCCCTCGATGCTGGGCATCCTGAACGGCGTGCTGGGAGGTATTTCAAGCGCGACCTCGTCCATCGTTCTGACGCAAAATCAGGACATTATTCAGTTGCAGGCCCGCAAGGCGGCCCTGCTCGCGGCCCGGCCCGAAAATGCCCCTTATGAAGATAACGACGCATTCGACAAGGAACTGGAGAGCAAGGATGTCCTCGACTTTGGCGGCAAGGCCTCGCTCTACTTTGACCGCATGAGCTACAACGTGCAGAAGAATTTCCGGGAGTGGATTCGCAACGTGCTGGAGCTGGCCCACGACTCGGCTGCGCTGGTGATAAACACCATCCGCACCTTCTTCCTCATCATCCTGAGCATCATCGGCCCCATCAGCTTCGGCTTTGCCATCTGGCCTGGCTTCGAGAGCACGCTGACCAACTGGTTTTCGCGCTACGTCAACGTGTTCTTGTGGCTGCCGGTGGCCAACATCTTCGGGGCCATCATTGCCAAAATTCAGGTGATGATGCTCAACCTCGACATCGCCCAGATTCAGGCCAATGGTGACCTGGAAAAGGCTGATTACGGCTACATGATTTTCCTCGTGATTGCCATTGCCGGCTACTTCACGGTGCCTTCGGTGTCGAGCTGGATTGTCTCGGCTAGCGGCCTGACCAACATCACCCGCTTTGCCAGCAATGCCGGGGGCGCGGCCGGCAGCATGGCGGCTGGCGCGGCCGGCGCCGGGGCGGGCCAAATCGCCGGGCGGGCCATGGCAGCCGGGCGGACCGTGTTCGGCGGCGGCCAGAACAACCAGCAGTCGGGCAGTGGTCAGGGTGGCAATGGCTACCAGAACACCAATAAAGCGGCCTAAGCTTCTCATCCCAAACGCTCTATTCCATGTTTCGCTCCCTCAAAAACATCGATTCCGCCTACCAGCAGACAAAAACGCTGGCCCTGCTTTTTATGGTACTGTGCGCCTTCGTGACGGGCTACGCGGTGTACGCCTCCCAGCGCTCGATTCGCGATGCCCAGGGCCGCATCTACGTGCTCGACCAGGGCAACCTGCTCGAAGCCGTTTCTCACAACGTGAAGGATAATCGCCCGGTGGAGGCGCAGGACCACGTGAAGCGTTTCCACGAGTTCTTTTTCACCCTCGACCCCGACGCCAAGGCCATCGAGCACAACGTCACGCAGGCCCTGTTTCTGGCCGATGAAAGCGCCAAGCGCGAGTACGACAACTTCAAGGAAAGCGGCTACTACAACAACCTGATTCAGGCCAACATCAGCCAGCACATCACGGTGGACAGCGTCACGCTCAACCCCGCGACCTACCCCTACTACGCAAAGTGCTATGCTACGGAGCAGATTATCCGCTCCTCCAGCGTGACGACCCGCAACCTGGTTTCCGAGTGCTACCTGCGCGACGTTTCGCGGTCGAGCAACAACCCGCACGGCTTTCTGATGGAGCGCTGGCGCGTGCTGCAAAACCTCGACCTCAGCACCCAGCCCCGCTAGCCCCTCGCCGACCACCCGCCTTATCCTATCCCCCTATGAACAAGCCCAAGCACACGCAAGAGTACCTGAATAAGCGTCGAATGATGCTGTTCATCCCCGTTCCTGGGGTAATCTGCCTGACCGTTCTCTTCTACCTGGGCGGCGGCGGGAAAGGCGTCACGGCGGCCACTGCGGGCCCCAACGCCCCCGCCAGTGGCATCAACCACACGCTACCCTCCGCCGGCAAGTCGGCCCTGTTTGCCGATAAGATGGAAGCCGCCAACGCGCCGCAGGACAGCAGCCACCGCAACGGCCTGGCCTTCGCGCCACCCCCGAGCACGTCGGCCCCAGCGGCCGGCGCTGCACCAGGTGCGCTAGGGGCCACGTCGCCAGCAACGGCCGCCGGGGCCGCCCCGGCCGGTGGCCAGCCGGCCGGCCTCAACTACGCCGTGCAACCGGGCCAAACGGCTGGGCGCTACGACCCCAACGCCGACCCGAACGTGGTAGCTATGCAAACCCGGATGCAGCGCCTTCAGGAGCAAACCAGCACCCAGCCCGCCTGCGCTCAGCCTACCTACGCTGCCCTCGCCTCGACGCCGGCCGCCAGCAGCGCACGCCCGGCCGCGGTAGCCAGCTCGCCCCGTGATACGCGCATGGATGAGTCGCTAAAGGAACTCGACCAGCTCAAGAATCAGTACCAGCAGCGCCTGCTGGGCATGAACGCGCCGGCCACGGCTGCCGCTGCGGTGGCCCCACCCGCCAGCAGCGCGCCCAAAAAGGGCATGACGGTTATCACCCAGGTGCGCCCCACGGTTGTGAGCAGCCTGCGCACCCAGCCCGCGCCCCCGGCTAACGGTTTTCACACGGTCGGGGAGTCGAGCCCCAGCAGCAACGTCAACTCGGTGCCGGCCGTGGTGCACAACGACCAGGTAGTAGAGGCCGGCTCGACGGTGAAGCTGCGCCTGCTGCAAGATGTGCAGCTGGAGGGGCACCTGATTCCGCGCAACAGCTTTCTCTACGGGGTATGCAGTATGAGCGGCAACCGCCTAAGCATCGCGGCTACGTCGGTGCAGTATCAGGGCAACCTGCTCCCCGTTAGCCTCAAGGCATTTGATATCGATGGGGGAGAGGGGCTCAACATTCCAGGCTCCATCGACCGCGACGCCATCAAGCAAGGGGCCGCGCAGGGGGTAAGCGGGGCCGATATGCTCACCATGTCGCCCAGCCTGGGCGCGCAGGCGGCCGGCATCGCCATTCAAACCGGTAAGGCCCTGACCGGCCGCAAGATTAAGACGGTGAAAATTCACCTCAAAGCCAATTATCAGCTTCTGCTCAAATCATGAAAACGTCCCTCGTCCTCGCTTGCCTCGGCCTGGCCACGCTCACGCTGCCCGCCGCTGCTCAAAAGTATACCCACCGCCGGCATCGTACCGCCGCTAGCCAGGTAGCCGCTAGCAACGCCAACGGCTTCCTGGGCGCTGGCCCGCTGCATGTGGCCAACGCGACCTACCTCACGGCAGCTGCGCCCGTCTCGACGCAAAAAATCCTGGCCCTCCAAGAACAGAACTACATCGGTTCCTACCGCATGACGGTTGGTTTCCAGAAGACTACCCACCTGATTTTCCCTTACGCCGTGTCGTATGTGGACCTGGGCAATGGTGGCATCATTGCCGACAAGGCCCAGGGCGCGGAAAACATCGTGAAGGTGAAAGCCAGCCAACAGGGCTTTCCCCAAACCAACATGACGGTGGTAACGACCGATGGCCGCCTGTATTCCTTCATTGTGGACTACGATGCCAACCCCCGGGTGCTGAACTACAACCTGGCGGCCACCGACGTTTCGACTTCCTCGGCCGTGGTGCCGCTAGCCCACCTCTCCAACTCCAGCGTGACGCAGAGCGACCTGGAGGACTACTCAAAAGAGGTGCTGGAAAAGCGCAAAGGGCCCCACGTGCACGAGGTCAAGGATAACATCACCTTAGCCATGCAGGGGCTTTACACACAAGATGATATGTTTTTCTTCCCACTGCACCTAGCCAACAGCTCGAACATCGGCTACGACGTGGATTTCATTAAATTCTATATCCGCGACAAGAAGGTGGCCAAGCGCACGGCCTTGCAGGAATCGGAGCTGACGCCGGTATTCGTCTACAATGCCAAGCAAACCACTATCCCCGGTCCGGGCCAGGTAGACCAGGTATACGCGCTGCACAAATTCACCATTCCCGACGATAAGAACCTGGTAGTCGAAATGTTCGAGAAGGGTGGGGGCCGGCAGCTCTCCTTCGTCGTGACTAATTCCGATATCCTGAAGGCGCGCAAGCTGAAGAAATAGCTGCCCCTGCCAGCCGCCGCAAGGGGCGTCGCACGTTGCGGCGCCCCTTGCTGTTTTACAGGTAGCCCTAATCCGGCAGTCTTGCGTAGCTTAGCTACCCTGACGGCTATTTCACTTCATCTAGCTATGCGTGCCTTCCTGTTTTTCTTGGTCACGGCGCTCTTCCTCTACAGCCCCCTCGCTCCCAGTTGGGGCCGCGACGTAGTGAACATGAGTATCGTACTGGTAGTGTTCAACTTTTTCATCAAGGCGGTGCCCAAGCGCCGCTACCGCTAAGCCGATTATGTTCGCTACGTTCAGCTTTGTCACCCTGCTGGAAATAACCGGCAGCTCCTTCGTGTTGGGCTACCTGGGCTGCGCGCTATTAAAGGAATTGGGCTTTCGGTTTAAGCGCTGAGCTTCGCTAACAATAGGCTGAGCAACTGGTAAGCTTCCCAGGAATCGCACCGGCGTAGGCTTGCTGGAAGCCCACCAATTCAACGCTCTGCGAGCGTGGTGGTCTTGAGTGGCGAGCTACCTATGGCCTCTTATTTCAGCTACGATGACCGCTAGGCAACGCCGAATCTAGCCAACGGCTTTACGCTGTAGTATCAGTTTTGGCTCAACAGAGTTGAGTTTGCTGGAATGGTGAATGTTTGCCCACGATATTCCAGCGTAACATGGTCTGCTTGCGCAGCTTCAAGTGACCCCCGCAGGACACCTTGCATAACTTGTAAAGCCGACAGGAAAGCTACCTGAACAGCGTATAATAGGGTGTTGTTAAACAAATGAGGGAAAACCGCCGGGTTCGGAACGGAATGCTTATCGCTTATAGATAGCTAGCCGGACAATTTCTCCCCGCTCGTTGAAAGTAAAAATGTCCACGATGGCCGCGATTTGCCCTGCTTCGAGTTGCACGTCAAATTCGACTACACAGGTCAAACCATCCGCATAATAGCGGGCATTAACAATGGGCCGATTTTTACTCTTCACGTGGTCCAGATAGCCCGCACGAATGGCTTCCCGGCCGGTACGCGGTTCCATCGGGGAGATGGGTATCCACTCCGCCGCTTCCGCAAAAAGGTCCGCCATGCCGTTATAATTCACCGCGTTCGACAGGGCGACATATTGTTTGGCAATGCTTTTAACGTCGGGTAGCATCCTTAATAAGTGGCTGGTGGTAGAGAGTCAATTACATCAAAGAAGAGATAATGCGACTGATTTTCGATGCTCCGAAGGCGCAATCGAACTTCAACAAGGGAACCTCTCAACAAACAGAAATATAGCATGTTAAGCTATATTTGGCAGCTCCTCACGGGTAAACTAGTGCGAAGCAAAACGGCCTTTATTGGGCCCTCTCACAAAACGGAAATATAGCACGTTAAGCAGTCCTACATCGCGCCTTCCCTACACGCCGCTTCTCATAGGCAAGGGGGAGGTAAAGGAGGCTCCACGAATCCCAACTTGATTCGGGCAAGTCTACAAAAATTGGCTTAGTAAGGCTGTAGTTGATTTTATTTGACCATGCAGCCGGTAAAATCGAGCGCTTTTCTTACCGCAGCGAGCGGACCATCTGGCCTGCTCGCTGCTTTTTCTGGAGCGCACCGCCACGCAGGCTCAACCTTCGTATCTCCTTTCTCTAGGTAATTAAAGCGCCTCGCTTTCTTTACCTTGTCCCTTCCTGGCTTTCCCCCCATCCCCGCCTATGGCTCCCGGCGCCCCACCCGCCCCACCCGCGTCTCCATATGCCTTCCCCGACGCCCTGCTGCCCACGCTGCTGGCCGTTTCGCTCTCGGCCGTCAACCTGCTCAGCCCGGTGTACGGCCCCGATGGCTCCGACATTGTCGACTTCACCCTCGACTACCTCAACCCCGCCGCCCAGCGCATGGCGGGCCTGCCCGAGCAGCCGGGCACCACGGCCCTGACCCGCTTTCCGGAGATGGTGGCCACCGGCGTCTTCGACTTCTACCGCCGCGCCTACGCCGCCGGCACGCCCGAAACCTTCGAGGTCAACTATCAGGCTGACGGCCTCGACAACTTCTTCCGCCTGGCCGCCCAGCGCCACCAGGCCCTGCTCGTCGTCAGCTTCACCGACACCGCCGACCAGCCCCGCACCGCCGTAGAAGTCGCCCTACGCGAAAGCCAGACCCGCGAGCGCGCCGCTCGCGCCGAGGCCGAGCACCAGCGCGGGGAGCTGGAGCGCCTCTTCGAGCAGGCCCCGGTGGCGCTGGCCGTGTTTCGGGGGCCGCGCCACGTGGTGGAGCTGGCCAACCCGGAGGTGCTGCGCATGTGGGGCCGCACCCCGGCCCAGGCCCTCCATACGCCCTTGTTCGAGCTGCTGCCGGAAATCAGCGGGCAGGGTTTCGAGGAGCTGCTGGCCGGCGTGCTGGCCACCGGCACCCCCTACGTGGCCCACGAGATGCCCGGCCTCATTGACCGGGAAGGCCGCCGCGACACCGTGTACTGGAACTTCGTCTACCAGCCCCTGCGCGGGGCCGAGGGCCAGGTAGAGGGCGTGACGGTGGTGGCCGTGGAAGTGAGCGAGCAGGTGGGGGCCCGCCGGCAGGTCGAGCAGCTCAACCAGGAGCTGGAGGCCCGCGTGTTCGAGCGCACCCAGGCCCAGCGCCACGCCCAGACCGAAGCGGTGACCGCCACCCAGCGCCTGCGGCACGTCACCGACAGCCTGCCCAGCACCAGTTTCACCGTCGACCAAAGCGGGAAGGTGCGCTACATCAGCCCGCAGTGGTACGCCTACACCGGCATGGCCCTCGATGCGCCCATCAACAAGGTCTGGCCCACGCTCATCCACCCCGACGACCTGCCCGCCATTGCCCACGAGTTCGGCGCCGCCCTGGCCGAGGGCCGCCCCTGGCGCTACGAATTCCGCCTACGCGGGGCCGCGGGCCAGTACCGCTGGTTTGCCAGCCAGGGCGTGCCCGAGCCGCTCGAAGAGGCCGAAGCCGCCGGCCGGCCCCGCCAGTGGTTCGGCTCCAACCTCGACATCGACGACCTGCAGCAGGCCCAGCACACGCTGGAGCAGCAGGACCGGCGGCTGCGCGAGCTGCTGCTGCAAAGCCCGGCCATGATAGCCGCCCTCACCGGGCCCGAGCACCGCTTCGCCTTCACCAACCCCGGCTACGACGCCCTGGCAGGCCACCGCGCTGTGCCCGGCCGGAGCGTGGCCGAGTGCCTGCCCGAAGTTGTCGGGCAGGGCTTCATCGACTTGCTCGACCGGGTGTACCGCACCGGCGAGCCTTACCTGGGCCACGAAACGCCGATTGAGCTGCAGGCCCCCGGCGGCGTGCCCACCACCCACTACCTGGATTTCACGTACCAGCCCCTGCGCGACGCGCACGGCCAAACGACCGGCGTGCAGGCGTTCGTGCTGGACGCAACCGAGCGGGTGCGCGCCCGCCAGGGAGCCGAGCGCCTGCAGGCCGAGCTGCTGGCCGCCGCCGAGCGCCAGGCGCAGGAGCGTGCGGCGTTCCACGAGGTCTTCGAGCATACGCCCGCCTGCATTGCCCTGCTGCGCGGACCCGAGCACCGCTTCGAATTCGTCAACCGGGCCTACCAGGACCTCTTTCCGGGGCGCGAGCTGGTGGGCCACACCCTGGCCCAGGCCCTGCCCGACGCCGCCGACCAGGGCTTTGTGGCCCTGCTCGACGGCGTGTACCGCACGGGCGAGACCTTCTTCGGCAACGAGCTGCCGCTGGCCATCACGCAGCCCGACGGGCGCCTGCCCCGCCAGGCCTACTTTACCTTCACCTACCAGGCCTACCGGGAACACGGGCCGGTCGTCGGTATCAGCATTTTTGCCTACGACGTCACCGAGCAGGTACTGGCCCGCCAGGAGCGCGACGCCGAGCGGCAGCAGCTGCACGAGCTGTTCATGCAGGCCCCGGCTCCCATCGTCATCCTCGACGGCCCCGAGTTGGTGTTCCAATTGATTAACCCGGCCTACCAGCGCATTTTCCCCGGTCGCGACCTGCTCAACAAGCCGTTGCTCGAGGCCCTGCCCGAACTCGTCGGCACCCCCATTCCGGATTTGTTCCAGGGCGTGTACCAGACTGGCGAGCCGGTCACGCTGCACGAGCTGCCCTTGCGCATGCCCCGCCACGAGGGGCGTCCCCCGGAGGACATCTACTGGACCTTTACCTACCAAGCCCGCCGCGACGCCCACGGCCGCATCGACGGCGTGCGCGTCTTCGCCCACGACGTCACCGACCAGGTGCAGGCGCGCCGTGTAGTGGAAGAAGACGGCGCGCAGGCCAGCGCCCTGGCCGAGCAGCTCCGCATGGCCAATACCCAGCTCACGCGCACCAACGTGGACCTGGACAACTTCATCTACACGGCCAGCCACGACCTCAAGGCGCCCATCAGCAACATTGAAGGCCTGCTCGACACCCTGCGCGACGAGCTGCCGCCGCTAGAAGCGGGCGGCGAGGTTGCCTATATTCTGGAGTTGATGCAGGACTCGGTGAACCGCTTCACCCGCACCATCGAGCACCTGACCGACGTGAGCCGGCTGCAGAAAGAGCACGACCAGCCCCACGAGCCGGTGCCGCTGGCCGGCATCATCGAGGACGTGCGCCTGGACCTGGCCCCGCTGCTGCAACAAACCGGCGGCCGGCTCGACATCGACGTGCGCGCCGTGCCCACCGTGCAGTTCTCGGTGAAAACCTGCGCTCGGTGGTCTACAACCTGCTCAGCAACGCTCTCAAGTACCGCCACCCCGACCGGGTGCCCCTCGCGCAGGTGCGGGGCCGGGACGAAGGCGCCTACCACGTGCTGGAGGTGCAGGACAACGGCCTGGGACTGGACCTGACGCGCGAGCCGGAGCTGTTCGGCATGTTCCGCCGCTACCACACCCACGTGGAAGGCTCGGGCATCGGCCTCTACATGGTCAAGCGCATGGTGGAAAACACCGGCGGCCGAATTGAAGTACACAGCACGCTCGGGGAAGGCTCCACCTTCACCGTGTATTTCCCCCGACCCTAATCCCCTACCATGTCCGTTCCTAAGCTCCGCTGCACCCTCCTCGTCGACGACGACGACACCACCAACTACCTCAACCGCAAGCTACTCGAAAAGCTTGACGTCACCGACCAGGTGGTGGTGGCCCTCAACGGGGAAGAAGCCTTGCGAGTGCTACGAACGCAGTGCACCGAAGCCAGCCGCAGCTGCCCCGCGCTCGTCTTTCTCGACATCAACATGCCCCAGATGAATGGGTTCGAGTTTTTGAGCGCCTACCAGCAGCTGCCCTTATCCCAGCGTGGGGCCATAGTGATTGTGATGCTGACTACCTCCATGCACCCGCAGGACATGGAGCGCTTGCAGCAATTCCCCGTGGCCGGCTTCCTGCGCAAGCCCCTGAACAAGGACAAGGTGAACGACGTGCTGCAAGCCCACTTCCGCCAGCAGGCCTAGCGCTGGAATAGGCTTTCGTGCTAAACGATATTGAACCAACGTGATACCGCCCGCAAACGAGCGGACCAGCTGGTTCACTCCTTTCGGTTACAATGTCTTGGAGAGGTCAGAAAAGGGTGGATTTTGGTAAAGTAGGGTGCTGCTTAACGTGCTATATTTTCCGTTTTCTGAGAGCACCCCTAAATGCATGGTAAGGGTGGCGAGACACGCTGCTTTTACACGCTCCTTGCGTCCATCGGCAGGGAATGGCGAAACAAACGGTAAGGCCATTATTTTGACCAATTCACCGGGTAATACCCTATCAACTAAAACGATAACAATAAAACTTAGTCGGTTGCCCAGCTGAGTTGGAGGTTTTGCACTATTTGTTTAACAACACCCATAATAGCGTCGCCTCGTCGGTAACGCCTTGCTTATTAGCAAGCGCATTTTCACAGCATTCTTCCAGTACCGCTTTGTGTAGCGGGTGGATTGCTGTCACGGTTATTTTTTCAATAACG